>CBIHQF010000379.1:0-4584 GCA_966211665.1 uncultured Pseudomonas sp.
AGGCAACCCCGTAGATCCTATGTTCCTGCGCAAGTTTTTTGGCCGACCATGGTTGGGTCAAACGGTGTATTCGACCGCCACACGACAAAAGCAACGCGCAACCCGGGCTACCAAGGCGCCTTTTTCATCCGCCATCGCGTACCTAGAGCGGAAAACCCCAAAGCCTTTTCCGCCGATGGCGTTATCATTAGCCCCCTAAGCAAATACTCTTCCAGGGGCCGCCATGCTCGCCGTCGTCCAGCAAACCCTTGCCATCACCGCGCCGGTGTTTGCCATGCTGTTTGGCGCTCAACCGTCTGCGGTTGATCGATGCAGCCTTTATCAACACCGCCTCGACCCTGGTATTTCGCGGCACCCTGCCGACCTTGCTGTTCCTCGGCATCGTCAAGGCGGACCTCGATAACGCGCTACAGCCGGCACTGTTGTTGTACTTCGTGCTGGCGACCCTGGGCTGTTTTCTGCTCGCCTGGGGTTGGTCCCTCTGGCGCTGCCCGCAGGCGGATCGGGGTGTCTACACCCAGGGTGCGTTTCGCGGCAACAACGGCATCCTCGGCCTGGCACTGGCCACCGCCATGTACGGCGATTACGGCCTGTCGCTCGGCGCGGTACTGGGCGGCGTGGTGATCCTCAGCTACAACACGCTCTCGGCCATCGTCCTGGCGATCTACAGCCCCGAGGCCAAGACCGATGCCTGGAGCCTGGCCAAGAGCGTTCTCAGCAACCCGTTGATCGTCGGGGTGTTGGCGGCGATTCCCTTCGCCTGGTGGCAAATCCAGTTGCCGGACTGGCTGATGGTTTCCGCCGAGTACTTCGCCAAGATGAGCCTGCCGCTGGCGCTGATCTGCATCGGCGGCACCCTGACCCTGGCATCCCTGCGCCAGGGCAGCGGGGTGGCGATAAGCTCGAGCCTGATGAAAGTACTCTGGCTGCCGCTGGTGGCGACCATAGGCGCCTGGCTCTGGGGCTTTCGCGACGCCGACCTGGCGATCCTCTTTCTCTACTTCGCCAGCCCCACCGCCGCGGCCAGCTTCGTTATGGCCAAAGCTGTGGGGGGCAACCATCAACTGGCCGCGGCGATCATCGTCATCACCACCCTGGCCTCGGTGCTCACCACTAATCTCGGCTTGCTGCTGTTGCAGTGGGCGGGGTGGATATAGCCGGCTAGCTGGTGCGGTCTCGGTGCCAGGAGCGGCCGGCAATGATCACCAGGGTCACTGCGGTCAGCGGCAGCGCATAACCGAGCATGGCATCGCCGAATACCTCGGCGAACGGCCGGCCGGTCGAGGACAGTACCAGGTAAACCGTATAGGCCACGTAGTAGGTGAGAAACAGCAGGCCTTCCCAGCGGTTGATCCGGTAGCCGGCGAAGAAGATCGGCAGGCAGGCCAGGGCGACCGCGATCATCACCGGGAAGTCGAACGCCAGGGCGTTGGCCGCCACCGGGATGGCGCTCGGCGATACCAGCGAGGCCAGGCCCAGCACGCACAGCAGGTTGAAGATATTGCTGCCGACGATGTTGCCCACGGCGATATCGCGCTCGCCTTTGATCGCCGCCATGATCGAGGTGGCCAGTTCAGGTAGCGAGGTGCCGACGGCGACCACGGTCAGGCCGATCACCAGTTCAGACAGGCCGAGGGCGCGCGCCAGGCCCACCGCGCCTTCGACGAGGAAGTTGGAGCCGGTCACCAGGAGCACCAGGCCCGCGATGATCAAGCCCAGATTGATGGCCGAGGCATAGGGTTTGGGCGTCGGGTCGAGGCCGAACTCCTTGGCGAATTCATCATCCGCGGCTGCGGTTTTGTCCTTGCGGCTATTGATGATCAGAAACGCGGTGTAGCTGAGGACGCCGATGAACAGCAGGGCGCCGTCGAGCTTGCTGAGGCTGCCGTCCCAGGCCAAGGCGTATACCACCAGGCTGGCGCCGATCATGATCGGCACATCCAGGCGGATCAGTTGGCGCGAGACGATCAGCGGCGCGACCAGGGCGGTCATGCCGAGAATCAGCAGCACGTTGGCGATATTGCTGCCGATCACGTTGCCGATGGCCAGGTCGCCGCTGTTGTTAAAGGCGGCCTGCACACTGACCGCGGTTTCCGGTGCGCTGGTGCCGAAGGCCACCACGGTCAGGCCGATGATCAGCGGCGGGATGCCGAACTGCGCCGCCAGTTTTGCGGCGCCGCGCACCAGAACTTCGGCGCCGGCCACCAGTAGCACCAGGCCGGCGATCAGATAGACGAGGATCATCAGGGTCATTGCGAAGGGCTCCCAAAAAATGCGCCTAGTTTAATCGTCGGCGTGCAGTACGCCAGAGGTGAACGGGGCTGTCCGCGGGTTCTTTGTAAGCGGCTGTGTTCACTCGGCCAGTTGCACCACGCGCACCGGCACCACGCCATCGCGCAGCATGTCCAGTCGCTTGGCGGCCTGGTGCGAAAGGTCGATGATCCGGCCTTTGGCGTAAGGGCCGCGGTCGTTGATGCGCACCACCACACTCTTGTCGTTACGCAGGTTGGTCACCTGGACCCGGCTACCGAACGGCAGGCTGCGGTGGGCGGCGGTCAGGGCGTGCTGGTCGAAGTGTTCGCCGCTGGCGGTCTTTCTGCCGTGATGGCGGGCGCCATAGTAGGACGCCTGGCCCTCGGCGCGGTAACCTTGCGAGTCGAGCCCGCCCTGGCCGGCGCAACCGGCGAGCAAGCCGAACAGGGCGAGGTACGGCAGGCCGTTGCGGATTGGCTTATACACCTATAGGTCCTTTGGTATGCACCCGAGCACGAAGGCTGGGTAGGGTGGAAGACGCTTTTTCTTCCGCCCTGGTTATTGGTGGATGGATGAAGCGGCAGCTACGCGCCCTGATCCATCATAGGGTCTCGTAAGTTGGGTAGGGTGGAAGACGCTTTTTTCTTCCACCATGGTTATTGGTGGATGGGTGAGGCGTCAGCTACGCGCCCCGATCCACCCTAGGGTCTTGCAGAGAGCAAGACGCCGGGCAAGCCCGGCGTCAATCGGTTGCAACCCCAAGGGTTTAGCCTTCGAGCTTTTTCCTTAGCAGTTCGTTCACCTGGCCGGGGTTGGCCTTGCCCTTCGAGGCTTTCATCGCCTGGCCGACGAAGAAACCGAACATCTTGCCGCGCTTGGCTTCGTCGCTGGCGCGGTACTGCTCGACCTGCTCTGCGTTGGCCGCCAGCACGTCGTCGAGCATGGCTTCGATGGCGCCGGAGTCTGTGACCTGCTTCAAACCCTTCTTCTCGATGACCTCGTCAGCCGTGGCGCCTTCGCCGGCGGCCAGGGCCTCGAAGACCATCTTGGCGATCTTGCCGCTGATGGTGTTGTCCTTGATGCGCAGGATCATCCTGCCCAGCTGTTCGGCGGAGACCGGCGACTGCTCGATTTCCAGGTTGTCTTTATTGAGCAGGCTGGACAGTTCGCCCATCACCCAGTTGGCCGCCAGCTTGGCATCGCCGCACACACTGTTGACCGCCTCGAAGTAGTCGGCCAGCTCGCGGCTGGCGGCCAGTACGGTGGCGTCATAAGCGGACAGGCCGAACTGGCTCTCGAAACGCTCGCGTTTCTGTACCGGCAACTCCGGCAGGCTGGCGCGGATTTCATCGAGGAAGTTCTGCTCGATCACCACCGGCAACAGGTCCGGGCAGGGGAAGTAGCGGTAGTCGTTGGCTTCTTCCTTGCTGCGCATGGAGCGGGTCTGGTCTTTATTCGGGTCGTACAGGCGGGTTTCCTGCACCACCTTGCCGCCGTCCTCGATCAGCTCGATCTGTCGCTGCACTTCATGGTTGATCGCCTTCTCGATAAAGCGGAAAGAGTTGACGTTCTTGATCTCGGCGCGGGTGCCGAATTCGGCCTGGCCCTTGGGCCGTACCGAGACGTTGCAGTCGCAGCGCAGCGAGCCTTCGGCCATGTTGCCATCGCAAATGCCCAAGTAACGGACGAGTGCATGAATGGCTTTGACATAGGCCACCGCTTCCTTGGCCGAGCGGATATCCGGCTCGGAAACGATCTCCAGCAGTGGCGTACCAGCGCGGTTCAGGTCGATCCCGCTCATGCCGTGGAAGTCTTCGTGCAGGCTCTTGCCGGCATCTTCTTCCAGGTGAGCGCGGGTGATGCCGATGCGCTTGCTGGTGCCGTCTTCCAAGGTGATGTCCAGGTGGCCCTTGCCAACGATGGGGTGGTCCATCTGGCTGGTCTGGTAGCCCTTGGGCAGATCCGGGTAGAAGTAGTTTTTACGTGCGAAGACGTTCTGCGGCGCGATATGTGCGTCGATCGCCAGACCGAACTTGCAGGCCATGCGCACCGCCTCGGCGTTGAGCACCGGTAGGGTGCCGGGCATGCCGAGGTCGATCAGGCTGGCCTGGGTGTTGGGCTCGGCGCCGAAGGCGATGGCACTGGCGGAAAAGATCTTCGATTGGGTGCTGAGCTGTGCGTGGATTTCCAGCCCGATCACGGTTTCCCATTGCATGGTGCGATTCCTATAACTGGGTGTCGCGGCCATGAACCCTCACCCGGCGCTTCGCGCCACCCTCTCCCGGAGGGCGAGGGGTAAAGGTTGCATGGCTGCGCCATGATTAAAAGCCG
>CBIHQF010000380.1:0-4557 GCA_966211665.1 uncultured Pseudomonas sp.
GGGGAAGTTGACCGAGGACACCGAGGTGCCGTTGTCGCTGTACTTGACCAGCTTTTCCGCCACCTCCAGGCCGATGTTGGCTTGGGCTTCGGCGGTCGAGCCGCCGATGTGCGGGGTCAGGATCACCCGATCCAGGCCGCGCAGCGGGCTTTCGAACTCTTCGTCGTTGGACTTCGGCTCGACCGGGAACACGTCGATGGCCGCGCCGATCAGGTGCTCGTCCTTGATCGCCTGGGCCAGGTGCTCGAGCTCGACCACGGTGCCGCGTGCGGCGTTGATCAGGATGCCGCCCTTCTTCATCGCGCGGATTTCTTTCTCGCCGATCATCCACTGGGTGGATGGCAGCTCCGGCACGTGCAGGGAGATGATGTCGCACATGCCCAGCAGGTCATGCAGCTTGGCGACCTGGGTGGCGTTACCCAGCGGCAGCTTGGTCACGGTGTCGTAGAAGAACACCTGCATGCCCAGTGCTTCGGCCAGTACCGAAAGCTGGGTGCCGATCGAGCCGTAGCCGACGATGCCGAGCTTCTTGCCGCGGATCTCGAAGGAGTTGGCCGCCGACTTGATCCAGCCGCCACGGTGGCAGGAGGCGTTCTTTTCCGGGATGCCGCGCAGCAGCAGGATGGCCTGGGCCAATACCAGCTCGGCCACCGAGCGGGTGTTCGAGTAAGGCGCGTTGAATACCGCGATGCCGCGCTCGCGGGCGGCGTCCAGGTCGACCTGGTTGGTGCCGATGCAGAAGCAACCGACGGCGACCAGGCGCTTGGCGCAGTCGAAGACCTCGGCGGTCAGCTGGGTGCGCGAACGGATGCCGATAAAGTGTGCGTCGGCGATCTTTTCTTTCAGTTCCTCGTCGGAGAGCGCGCCCTTGAGGTACTCGATGTTGGTGTAGCCGGCGGCCTTCAGGGTATCCACGGCATTCTGGTGGACGCCTTCGAGAAGAAGGAACTTGATCTTGCTCTTGTCGAGAGAGGTCTTGCTCATCGGAGTACCTGTCGTCCCACAAATAGTGTCAGGAAATGCATCGGCGGCGTTGCCGAGCGAGCCCGTCGAATCAGCTCGGGGGCACGATTCGCGGGGTGCGTATGCTAGCATGATCTTCTTTTTCCATGCTCGGTTGCGACCTGAATGGTTCTCAGGGCGACCATGAATTGTTTGAGAGTTCCCTTGATGACTACTGCTGCCCCGATCGAAGAGCTGAAGACCCTGGTTGAGCCCGGCAAAATGCTGACCGATGCCGATTCCCTCGCTGCCTTCGGCAAGGATTGGACCAAGCATTTCGCCCCGGCGCCCCTGGCGATCGTCTTCCCCAAGAGTATCGAGCAGGTGCAGGCGGTGGTCCGTTGGGCCAACCAGCACAAGGTCGCCTTGGTGCCGTCGGGCGGGCGTACCGGCCTCTCCGCCGGCGCCGTAGCGGCCAATGGCGAAGTGGTGGTGTCCTTCGACTATATGAACCAGATTCTCGCCTTCAACGAATTCGACCGTACCGCCGTCTGCCAGCCGGGGGTGGTCACCAAGCAGCTGCAGATGTTCGCCGAAGACAAAGGCCTGTACTACCCGGTGGATTTCGCTTCCGCTGGTTCCAGCCAGATTGGCGGCAATATCGGCACCAATGCCGGCGGGATCAAGGTAATCCGCTACGGCATGACCCGCAATTGGGTGGCCGGCCTCAAGGTCGTCACCGGCACCGGCGAGCTGCTGGAGTTGAACAAGGACCTGATCAAGAACGCCACTGGCTATGACTTGCGCCAACTGTTTATCGGCGCCGAAGGCACCCTGGGTTTCGTCGTCGAAGCGACCATGCGTCTGGATCGCGCGCCGAAGAACCTCACTGCCATGGTCCTCGGCACCCCGGACTTCGACTCGATCATGCCGGTGCTGCATGCCTTCCAGGGCAAGCTCGACCTGACCGCCTTCGAATTCTTCTCCGACAAGGCCCTGGCCAAGATCATGGCCCGTGGCGACGTGCCGGCGGCGTTCGACACGCCATGCCCGTTCTACGCCCTGCTGGAATTCGAAGCGACCACCGAGGAAGTGGCCAACCAGGCCCTGGAAACCTTCGAGCATTGCGTCGAGCAGGGCTGGGTGCTGGACGGCGTGATGAGCCAGAGCGAGCAGCAACTGCAGAACCTGTGGAAGCTGCGCGAGTACATCTCGGAAACCATCAGCCACTGGACGCCGTACAAGAACGATATATCGGTGACCGTGAGCCAGGTGCCGGCCTTTCTCCACGATATCGATGCGATCGTCGGCGAGCACTACCCGGATTTCGAAATCGTCTGGTTCGGCCATATCGGCGACGGCAACCTGCACCTGAATATCTTGAAGCCCGAGAACCTGTCCAAGGACGAGTTCTTCGCCAAGTGCGCCACCGTCAACAAGTGGGTGTTCGAGACCGTGCAGAAGTACAACGGCTCGATCAGCGCCGAGCACGGCGTCGGCATGACCAAGCGCGATTACCTGACTTACAGCCGCTCGGCAGCCGAGATCGGCTATATGAAGGCAATCAAGCAGGTATTCGACCCGAACGGCATTATGAATCCCGGCAAAATCTTCCCGGTTTGATGGGGGCCGATCATCTGTAGCCCGGATAAGCCCCGGCGCAATCCGGGGCAGCGGCTTCCCGGATTGCGCTTAGGCTTATCCGGGCTACGAGGTTAGGTATTTCTCCCCCTTTGGTCGCAGCGACGGCCCGTCTCGAAGCGGGCATGATCGTAGATCGTAGGGCGGGTGCAACCCGCCAGCTGACACACCGCAGGCTCTCACAAAGAGCCGCGCACCGCATTCCCATAAGGAGTCGCCCATGAGTTACCAGCACCAGTACATCGACGGCACCCATATCCACTTCCCCATGGGCAAGGTGGTGTGTATCGGCCGCAACTACGCCGAGCACGCCAAGGAATTGAACAACCCGGTGCCGAGCGAGCCGTTGCTATTTATCAAGGCAGGCAGCTGCGTGGTGGCGCTGGACGATGGTTTCGTCATCCCCGACGACCGCGGCGATGTGCATTACGAGGCGGAAATCGCCGTGTTGATCGGCAAGCCGCTGTCGCGCACGCCGAACGCCGAAGAGGTGCTGGACGCGATTTCCGGCTTCGCCCCGGCCCTCGACCTGACCCTGCGCGACTTACAGGCCGCGTTAAAGGCCAAAGGTTATCCGTGGGAAACCGCCAAATCCTTCGACGGCGCCTGCGTGCTGGCGCCCTTCGTACCCGGCGATGCGGTCGAGGATCTGCGCGATATCGGTATTCGCCTGAGCATCAACGGCGAAGTGCGCCAGGACGGCAACAGCCGCGACATGCTCAACCCGATTCTGCCGATGATCCAGCACATCTGCGGGCACTTCAGCCTGCAACCGGGCGATGTCATCCTCACCGGCACGCCGGCCGGCGTCGGTCCGCTGCGCAAGGGCGATGCGCTGCAGCTGGAGCTGGTTGGCCTGTCGCGCTTCGACAGCCGCGTGCTTTGAACGCCGCGTAATTTGACCTCGGGATGCCTGGAGGCATCTTTTTTATCGGTAACAGAACCTTAAGCTACGGTCGCTAGTCTGACCGCCGTCGCTGTTTTGAGTCGCTTCCGATGGCTGTTCGATCTCGCAATCTCCGCTGGTTGTCGTCCGCGTTTGTCGGCGCGGGCTTATTCGCCCTGCTCAGCCATTATCTGCACTGGGACGACCGCGCCTATTTCTGGCTCAAGGAGCGCGGGCAAAGCCTTAGCGCGCAACAGGCGAGCATTTGGTTGCCCGGTTATCGGGTGATAGTGCAAGGCAAGACATTGTCGGGGCTGGGGCGCGGTGAAACCTCGGGGCTGACCTACAACCCCTATAGCGACACGCTGTTCACCGTGACGGGAAGAGATCCGCAGTTGGTCGAGTTGTCCCTCGACGGCGAAATTCTGCGACGGATCAAACTCGAGGGTTTCAGCAACCCCGAGGGTGTCGAGGTGGTCGCCGGCGGGCGCCTGGCGATCATCGACGAGCGGCGTGGCAAACTCACGCTATTCAGTCTCGACGAGCGTACTGTCAGCATTGACGCTCGGCACTACCAACCGATCGACCTGGGCTTTGCCGATGCCGGTAACAAAGGATTTGAGGGCATCGCCTGGGATGCCGGCCAGCAGCGTTTGTTGTTGGGTAAGGAGCGCGGCCCCATAGGGCTGTTCAGTCTGCCGTTCCCCGGTGAGGATGGCGCAACCGGCGCCTTGCAGCCGATGCCCAGCGGCAAGATGTTTATCCGCGACATTTCATCTCTGAGTTTCGATGCGCGTACCGGCCACTCCCTGGTGCTTTCCGATGAGTCTCGGCTGTTGCTGGAGGTCGACGCCAATGGCGAACCGGTCAGTTTTATCAGCCTGGTCGGTGGCTTGAACGGGCTGACTCGCAGCATCAAGCAAGCCGAAGGGGTGACCATGGACGCGGCCGGCGATATTTATATCGTCAGCGAGCCCAATCTGTTCTATCGCTTGCGCAAGGGCAAACCAGCCACTGAGCCGGATGCCGGTTGATCGAGCGGGATTAACAGGCCGTTGAAAAACGTAGGCGAGGCAGGCAAGACAAGG
>CBIHQF010000381.1:0-4547 GCA_966211665.1 uncultured Pseudomonas sp.
AGGCTATGTACCGGTGCGTTGGTAACGTCGTCGACGCGCAGCACCGCATGGGGGTTGCCCATCGACACGGCGGCCAGCTCGACTTTCACGCCATCGACTTCCACGGAGTAGCTGAGCGCCTGCCGCTCGGCCTGGAACGGAATCTGTTCCGGGCTCAGGCGCGGCGGGCCCATATTGACCCGCACCTGGCCGTCGGCGCGCACGTCCAGCTCGATGATGCCGCCTTTGGTTTCGACGCGGATCTGCTTCTTCACCGTCAGGCGCTTGTCCAGCACGAAGCGGGCGAAGCAGCGCGCGCCATTGCCGCACTGCTCCACTTCCGAGCCGTCGGCGTTGAAGATGCGGTAGCGGAAGTCGACGTCCGGGTTGCTCGGCGGCTCGACGATCAGCAACTGGTCGAAGCCGATGCCGGTGTGGCGGTCGCCCCACTGCTTGGCGTTCTTCGGCTGGATATGCGCGTGCTGGCTGACCAGGTCGAGGACCATGAAGTCGTTGCCGAGGCCGTGCATTTTGGTAAAGCGCAATAACATCAGCGTCACTCCGGCAGGCGGCTTTCGCCCGCGAAGAGTTCGCTGAGGGTTTCGCGCCGGCGCACTTCGCTGGCCAGCTCGCCGTCCACCATCACCTCGGCGGCGCGGCCACGGGTGTTGTAGTTGGAACTCATGACGAAACCGTAGGCGCCGGCCGAGCGAACCGCCAACAAGTCGCCTTCGGCCAGCACCAGCGGGCGATCCTTGGCCAGGAAATCGCCGGTTTCGCAGATCGGCCCGACTATGTCGTAATTGCGCGTGGCGCCGTCGCGCGGCTGCACCGGCGCCACGTCCATCCAGGCCTGGTACAGCGCCGGGCGGATCAGGTCGTTCATCGCCGCGTCGACGATGGCGAAATCCTTATGCGCAGTGTGCTTGAGGTACTCGACTCGGGTCAGCAGCACGCCGGCATTGGCGACGATCGAACGGCCCGGCTCGAACACCAGGGTCAGGTCGCGGCCGGCAATGCGCTGGCGCACCGCTTGAATGTAGTCGCCGGCCAACGGTGGTTGCTCGTCGCGATACTGCACGCCGAGGCCGCCACCGAGGTCCAGATGCTTGATCGGGATGCCGTTCTCGGCCAATTGGTCGACCAGTGCAAGCAGGCGATCGAGGGCGTCGAGGAACGGCGGCAGGCTGGTCAGTTGCGAGCCGATATGGCAATCCACACCGACCACCTGCAGGTTTGCCAACGCCGCGGCGCGGGCATAAACCGCCGGCGCTTGCTCGATATCGATGCCGAACTTGTTCTCTTTCAGGCCGGTGGAGATATAGGGGTGGGTGCCGGCGTCGACATCGGGGTTGACCCGCAGCGATACGGCCGCGGTCTTGCCGAGTTCGGCGGCGACCAGTTGCAGGCGCTCCAGCTCGTCGGTGGATTCGACGTTGAAGCAATGCACGCCGACTTCCAGGGCGCGGTGCATGTCGTCGCGACTTTTGCCGACGCCGGAGAAGACGATTTTGTCAGGCGTACCGCCGGCGGCCAGAACCCGCTCCAGCTCGCCGCGCGAGACGATATCGAAACCCGCGCCGAGGCGCGCGAGCACATTCAGCACGCCGAGGTTGGAGTTGGCTTTGACGGCGAAGCAGACCAGGTGCGGAACGCCTTGCAGGGCATCGGCATAGGCGCGGTACTGCGCCTCAATATGCGCGCGCGAGTAAACGTAGGTCGGGGTGCCGAAGCGTTGGGCGATGGCGGACAAGGCCACGCCTTCCGCGAACAGCTCGCCGTCGCGGTAGTTGAAGGCGTTCATCAGCTGTCCTTATTCGGTTTGCGCGGGCGCGGGCTGGCTTTCTTCCGGCAGGTACAGCGGGCCTTTCTGGCCGCAGCCGGCAAGCAGGGTGCTGATGGCGACAAGCGCGATAAGGGCAGTAAACAGCCGCTTCATGGTGGAATCCTTGTAAAAAGCATGATTGCGCCGGAGTATACCGGCCCCCCGACGCCTTGCCTATGCGCCAGGATTCCCGTCCGGCGGGGCTTTGACAGCCGGATAACGTTTGAGGAAGTAGCCTGGATAAGCGCAGCGCAATCCGGGAACCACAATCCCGGATTGCGCCAAGGCTTATTCGGGCTACAACTACGCTTTTCCATCCGGGAAACGCGCCCTGAAAAGCGGCGAATGGAGCGAGCTGTCCCCATACAGTTGTACAATGCCGCCCTTCGCCTGCGTATGCCTTGCCTGCCCTTGGCTGCAATGCTTCGACGCGGCAGAAATGCAGACTGTTGCAGTCGCCGAATTTTGAGGACACCCGTAATGAGTTTGACCGAAGCCCGCTTTCATGACCTGGTCGATGCCGTGCAGCAAGCGGTGGAAGACATCTTCGATGACAGCGACCTGGATCTCGACCTGGAAAATTCGGCGGGCGTGCTCACGGTACGTTTCGAGAACGGCTCGCAGTTGATTTTCAGCCGCCAGGAGCCGATCCGTCAGCTCTGGCTGGCGGCGCGCTCGGGCGGTTTCCATTTCGATTACGACGAGGCCAGCGAGCGTTGGATCTGCGACAGCAGCGACGAACAGCTTGGCGAAATGCTCGCGCGTATCACCCTGGAACAATCGGGTGCCGATCTTGAGTTCGAAGAACTCTGAGCCGCCCCAGGCGCCGACCGCCGAAGTGACGTCGCCGTGCCGGCGGCAATGCTGCCTGGACGACCGGGATATCTGCATCGGCTGTGGTCGCACGCTCGCGGAAATCCTCGAGTGGGGCGAGGCCGACGACCCGCGCCGCCGGTTGATTTGCCAGAGCGCCCGGGAGCGCTTGCAGGGGCGCGTCTGACCCACCGGTCTTGTATATTTGTTTGGCTGTGATACGGTCGGCTCAACGACTGCAAAACCCCATCTCCGCGATGGGGTTTTTGCTTTTTCCGCGTTATACCCTTTTCGGCAAACAAGCCCATGGCCATGGGCTTCGCGTTATAGAGGTTTGCGTTCCACCCAGGAGAATGTCTGTCACCATGACCAATACCCCGCCAATCATCATCACCCGCCTCGATTTACAGCGCTTGGAGCGTTTGCTCGACAGCCTGGAGGATTCCGGTTCGGGCGTCGCCACGTCGGGCGCGGTGGCGTTGCAAGCCGAACTGGACCGCGCCGAAGTCGTCGGCCATGACCAGGTGCCTGCCGGTGTGGTGACGATGAATTCGCGGGTGCATTGCCGTGAGGAAAGCAGCGGCAAGGACTATCATCTCAAACTGGTCTACCCACAGGATGCCGGCGGCGAAGGCTGCGTGTCGATTCTGGCACCGGTCGGCAGTGCGCTGTTGGGCCTGAGCGTGGGCCAGCACATCGACTGGAAAACCCCCGGCGGCAAGGTTCTACAATTGACCTTGCTGGCGGTCGAATACCAGCCGGAGGCGGCCGGCGAATACAACCGATAACCCGCTCCTACTGGTGGGCCGCTGAAACCTAGGTAGTTTTTCAACACAGCCCGCTAAGGCTGAGCGCAGCATTTTCGGCAAGGAGGTCCGTATGCCCAGTCTACCCCTGTATTTTCCCCAGGGCTTTGCCCTGAACCAAGCCTTGTTGTGCGCGCAGATGGTCGAATTGGCTTATGCGCAGTACGACCAATGGCAAGCCCAGAAGCGCCCGCGCCGGCCGCAGGATTTCCATTGGCAAAAGCCGCAGATGGCGGGTTGGAGCTTTTCCGAGCCGATCTGGAGCGTGCTCAGCGAGCTGCACTTTCTCAACGAATCCGAGCCCTTCGGTTTCGCCGCGCGCGACCCCCAGGGCGCGCTGTATCTGGTATTTCGCGGCACCGACACGGTGCAGGACTGGTTGGACGACCTGGATGCCGACCAGTGCGAGTATCCCTGGCAGGCCGGTGTCGGGCACGTTCACCACGGTTTCCTGAAGCTCTACACCTCGCTGCGCGACCTGGCGTTGCTCGCGGTGGACGGGCTGCAACCGAATGGCCCGCTCTGGGTCTGCGGACACAGCCTGGGCTGCACGCTGTCGAGCCTGGCGGTGCTGGATTTGCGCGAGCGCTGGCCGGATCTGCCGCTGCAGCATTACAACTTCGCCAGCCCGCGCCTGGCCGCGCCGGATTTCGCCGCCTACTACAACGGGATGGGCGTGCCGACCTACCGGGTGGTCAACGACAGCGATCTGGTGCCGCAAGTGCCGCCCGGAGCGGTGGATGGCTTGCTGTATCAGCACCTGGGGCTGGCCGTGACCTTCACCGCGAGCTATGCCGGGGTGGCGGCCAACCACAGCCTGGCCGACTGCTATCTGTATGCGCTGCAAAATCCGCAGGCGCCGATGCGCGGCTGATTTCGATCAGGTCGCGCAGGTCGACCAGCGTGGCCCGACCTAACCGGCAAAGGCATTTGCAGACAATTTTTGGCCCTTCGTGAAATCTGGGAAAGTGCCGATTGATACCGGACTGGCAAGTTTGTGTGCGTATCGGCGGAGGACTTGGCATGGCCCATTAACGTGTGTGCTGAACGTTTGGGTTGCGCCCCTCACGGGCGCCACACCTTTCTTGCTTGCCCAAGAAAGGTGTGCCAAAGAAGGGCACCCG
>CBIHQF010000382.1:0-4541 GCA_966211665.1 uncultured Pseudomonas sp.
ACGCCGACCAGCGCCTGCTCATGGCTGTCGATGCGCGCCTGGGTGCGGGCGGCCGCCTCCTCGATGCGCATCTTCGGGATGCCCTTCTCGATCGCCGCCGCCATGCCGCCGAGGCTCTCCACCTCCTCGATATGCTGCAGCGCGCCGCACATATTGCACGCGCAGAGCATGGTGCGCGGGGCACAGGTGAATAGCCTTTTGTTCGCCTCCGGCAGCACCGACAGCCCTGGGCGGATAACGTCCGGCGCATAGAAGTACAAGCTCACATCGCCATTGACCTCGACAATGCCAAGGCGCACCTGGCCTAGATGCTCCACGCCATGCTGGCGCAACTCCATAAGGAATTCATCATGGGAAATATTGCCGCGGGTCAGGGTTTCCAGCTCGAACTCGCCGTTGCGAATCAGAACGAAAGGTTGGCCTTCCATCCAGCTCTGCAGTCGCGGGTATTTGCTCATCAGCAGGGTGGTGAGGCGATAGAGCACGCTCATCGCCACGAATACGCTGAAGACCGGCAGTAACGGCACGTCCTCATAGAAGGTCATGTCGCCTGCGGCCGAACCCAGCGTCAGGATTATCACCAGTTCGAACAGCGAAATTTGCCGTACGCCGCGCCTCCCAGCCGCTTTCAGAAACAGGAAAACCACCGCATAGGCCAGCAACGTACGAACCGCTACTTCACCGAGAAACCCGAGGGTCGCCGTATCCCATAGCATTCGTTGCCAATCGAACGCGTCCATACCGGTAACTCCACTGAACCGATAACTCATTGGCTGGCTAACGCTGGGGGAAGTTCCGTTTTTTTACCCTGGCCGGGTTATTCGTGGTGCTATCGAGCGTTGAGGCGCAGGCGGGTGCGGCAATGGATCGCATCGTCTAGGCGTTGCAAAAAAACTTAGGTTTTAATGACGCGTGGTTCAGCGAGCGATTAAATCGCTTAGAAGGCTGGGGCGTTTATACGTTGGGTGAAACTAAGCGAAACGTCACCCGGTTATGCGGAGCAATACGCTTGGATAAGCGTAGGTACATAACCGGGAGCGATTGGCATGTGGCTCGGAAGGTTATTCCGGCATGCTCCAAGGCGCTAAATGGAAACCTTTTTGGCTCAGCTCATTGCGCGACGCTTCCAATACCTTGGCGAATTGAATCGGGTCGCTGTAGGTATTGCAAGACAGTTGGGTACGGCCGAGCAGGCGGGTGCTGGTGCGGTCGACGACGCTCAGGCTCAGTTGGCCGGTACCGTCCTGAGGCGCCCAGGCAATGCACTGGAAAGGTTGAAAGGCGCGATCGGCGATCAGTAATGCTTCGTTAAAACGCAGCGGGGCGTTCATGGGGTCGGTTTCTCCGAGGTATTCCCTAATAGCGTTAGCCTGCATCCATTAAGGTTATGCCGGCCTGTCATATGTGTTGATGGCTGCATCGGCCTGCCAAGTCACACCGGCAGATAAAAAAACATACTTTTTTCTAAAAATAAGTTTAGAACCGTGCGCCATGTACGGTTGGACAAACAAACCGCGCCAACATTCACCGCAAGTTTGGCGTTCAAGTGCGTATTGTCGTAGGTCGCCGATTAATCGCTGAGCAGCCCCTGCGTGTCGGTGTTGGAGGGGCACGCCGATAACAGTTGGCATAAATAACGGGCGATATAGCGTTGGAAGTTTTTGTCGTTCCAATATTCGAAATGGCTCAGCGGGGTATGGCGCTTGTAACAGGGACCTACCGGCATGGTCCGATCTTCGGCGACCACGGCGGCGTAGTTCTGCAATGGCCGTAGCGGATAGCCCAGCGGATCGGCCGGGGCATAAAGATTGAGCCAGCGGGCTTGCTCGTGTACCGCCTCGGTCAAGCAGTGGCCGGGGAAACGAATCGGCACTACGGGGTCGCAGGCGAAGGTGAACAGCGGGATGTTACAACCGAAGGTCACCAGGCCGGCCAGGGTTTCCAGGGCGATAAAGGGATCGAGCGGGCAGCTCGGGGTTTTGTTGATGCTTTGCTGATCCCACGCATAGTTGGAAAAGATATGCCCGCCCAGCGAGTGGGCCAGCACCACCAACGGGGTAGTGGCATCGACTTTGGCACGTAGCGCATTGAGCCCGGCGCGGACGCATTGGTGCACTTCCTGGTAGGTGGTGTCATAGGCCTCGCTGACCTTGCGGTAACCGCTGGCATCGCCGAGGAACAGCGTGACGAGGCGCCTGAGCCAGCGCCAGCGTACCGGTTGATCGCGCAGGCTCTCAAGGAAATCCAATTGCCGCTTATCCAGCACGCTGGCCCAGTACAGGCTTTGGAAGGCCACATGCTTGGCCTCTACGCCCAGGTGCCGACGCAGGCCGGCAATCATGCGTTGGGAGTAGGCATATTGGCCTTCGAGGTCGCGGCTGTCCGGCTGAACCCCGATGCCATGGATAATGGCGACTGCTAGTTTCATCTGGCCTTCCTTGAGGTATCTATTCCAGATTCTAGGTTGAGATCGAGGGCAATCCTATTTAAAGCGGGTGCATGCGCTCGGCCAAACGACCGTTTTCAACCAGTTCGAGAAATTCATCGCCGAGCCGACGGCTCTCGTCCATGGCCTTGCGCCAATAGCGTTCGCGGCCGGCATCGTCGCCCAGATAGCGGCTGAAATCCTTACGGTCCGGCAGCTTACCGTGCGGCAAACGCGCCAGGTGATCGGCCGAGGGCGCCAGTAGCAGGACGTCCTGCAAGCGCGTGGCGTCAGCGCGGCGCCAGGGCATGCCTTTATCGAACCAGCCGGGAATCACCCTGTCGGTGAAGTGCGGGTAGAGCACGATGTCGTCGCCGCTGTAGGGCAAGTCGAGGTGATAGTCGAGCAGCCCGCCGTCGCGATAGGTACCGGGGCCGGCACCGGGAATGTCGCGCACGCCTTGCATGATCATCGGGATGGAGCCCGAGGCGAGCAGGGCATGGCGCAAGTTGTGCGCATCCAGGGTCAGATAACGCGAGGGAAAATCGCTCAGTGCGCCCAACGGCGGCGGCAGACGTGCGTCGTGCAGGATCACTCGTTCGAAGTGCCGGGCCAGGCGCGAGCGTCCCAGCAGGTTGCTGCCGATCACCGAAGACAAACCCAGCCCCAGGGCGCCGCGATGGTCGTGCCGGAGCAGGCCATGGCTTTTCACCACGACGATATTCAGGCGGTAATGCGCATTGCTCAGCACCTGCTCGTCCTGGTCTTCCAGCAGTTGCTCGAGCATAGCCCGGCAACTGCGCGATACCTCGGCCATGCTCACGCCTTTGGCGAAGCGCTGTTCGGTATACAGCTCGCCGAGGCGGCGAATGCCGGCCGCCGAATCCGGCAAGCAGGCGCTGGCGAAGCGCCAGGAGCCGATGGAGGCGCCGATCAACGAGCGCTCACGCGGCGCGCGCGCCAGCCAGTCGCCGAATAGCGCCAGATCCAAGCCCTGGATGCCCAGCGCTTTGGGGCCGCCGGCGGCGCCTGGCAGCGTACCCACGTCGGCTGGCTGCAGGCCGCGTTCGCGTATCCGTGCCATGGCTCGTGGTCCGGCCTTGATCGTCAGGGCCGGGGCTTTGATCAGAATCGCACTCATGCTGGTCTCCGTCGCGCAAGGCAGCGATTATAGAGGGCCCGTCGCTCAGGCCAAGCGACTTCAGGCGGTGAATGATGTGCAGTAAACCGTTGCGCGGAAATCCTGACCGATTCAGCTTGAATTAAGTCCGGCGCAGTACCTTGAACCCGTCGAAAGCAAACCCTTCAAGGAGATTGAACATGAAAGCCTTTACCGCATTATTCACCGCCGCCGCGCTGACCCTCACCGCCGGACTTGCCCTGGCTCGCGATCTTGGCCCGGACGAGGCGCTTAAATTGCGCGACGCGGGTACCATCCAGTCGTTCGAAAAACTCAATGCCGCCGCTCTGGCGCAGCATGCCGGCGGCAAGATCGAAGAAACCGAGCTGGAAGAGGAATACGGCCGCTACATTTATCAGGTCGAAGTCCGCGACGCCCAGGGCGTGCAGTGGGATATCGAATTGGATGCCAGCAATGGCCAGGTACTGAAGAACCAACAGGACAGTTGATGAGAACAACGGCTTTGGCATATCGCCCGCTTCTGGCGCTGTTGCTGATCACCCTGGCGTTCGGCAGCAGCGCCCGCGATCTGGATCAGGACGAGGCGCTGCGCCTGCGTCGCGAGGGGGCGATTCTGCCCCTCGAACAGATGCTGGTCGTGGCGCTGGAGCGCTATCCGGGAGCCGTTCTGCTGGAAGTCGAATTGGAAGAAGAGCAGGGCGTTCTGGTCTATGAGGTCGAGCTGGTGACGGCGCAAGGTGTCGTCCGCGAGCTGGAGTTGGACGCCCGGAGCGCCGAGTTGCTCAAGGACGAGGTGGAAGACTGAATGCGCCTGTTGCTGGTAGAAGACCATGTGCCTCTGGCCGACGAGCTACTCGCCGGCCTGGCCCGTCAAGGCTATGCGGTCGATTGGCTGGCGGATGGCCGCGATGCCGCCTTCCAGGGCGCTTGCGAGCCTTATGATTTGATCGTTCTCGACCTCGGCTTGCCCGGCAA
>CBIHQF010000383.1:0-4538 GCA_966211665.1 uncultured Pseudomonas sp.
GCTGCAGTTCGGCGAGGGCGCTGATCCAGCTCATTTGCTCAGCCTCCAGGTTGGCGGCAGTTGTCCGGGGCGCGGCAGGCGCCAGTTGCTCGGCGACGGGTCCAGTATCGGAACCGGCACCGGCCGGGTCGGTTGGCTATTCGGTACGGTGTGTTTTGTCATTGTTGTACACCTGTTTGGTTCTTCGTCCACGGCACTGGTGGAAAATGCTTCGCGGTTTTCCACGGGGTGGCCATCCACCCTACCTAGCGTAGGGTGGATGTCGCGCAGCACATCCACCAAGGTGGTTGGCGTTACGCCGGTTCGATCTCGACCGCGGCAGCGGCCTTGGCCGGTTGCTGCAGTTTCTTCAGCTGTTCCACGCCCCAGAGCACGCGCTCGGGAGTGGCGGGGGCATCGATATTCGGCTGCACTTTGTAGTCGGCGAGGCTGGCCACCGCATCCTTGATCGCACACCACACGGCGATGCCGAGCATGAATGGCGGCTCGCCCACGGCCTTGGAGTGGAACACCGTGTCTTCCGGGTTCTTGCGGTTCTCCACCAACTTGACCCGCAGATCCAGCGGCATATCGGCGATGGCCGGGATCTTGTAGCTGGCCGGGCCGTTGGTCATCAGCTTGCCTTTGCCGTTCCACACCAGCTCTTCCATGGTCAGCCAGCCCATGCCCTGGACGAACGCGCCTTCGACCTGGCCGATATCGATGGCCGGGTTCAGCGAGGCGCCGACGTCGTGGAGGATGTCGGTGCGCAGCATCTTGTATTCGCCGGTCAGGGTATCGACGATCACCTCGGCGCAGGCCGCACCGTAGGCGAAGTAGTAGAACGGCCGACCCGCGGCCTTGTCGCGGTCGTAGTAGATCTTCGGTGTGCGGTAGAAGCCGGTGGAGGACAGCGAAACCTGGGCGAAATAGGCCTTCTGAATCACTTCCTCGAAGCTCAGAAATAGATCGCGCACGCGCACCTGGCTGTTGCGGAACTCGACGTCTTCCGGGGTGACCTTGTATTCGCGCACCAGGAAGTCGACCAGGCGCTGCTTGATGGTTTCGGCGGCGTTCTGCGCGGCCTTGCCGTTCAGGTCGGCGCCCGAGGACGCGGCGGTCGGCGAGGTGTTCGGTACCTTATCGGTGTTGGTCGCGGTGATCTGGATGCGCGAGATATCGACTTGCAGCACCTCGGCGACTATCTGCGCGACCTTGGTGTTGAGGCCTTGGCCCATCTCGGTGCCGCCGTGGTTCAAGTGGATCGAACCGTCGGTGTAGATATGGATCAGCGCGCCGGCCTGGTTGAGGAAGGTGGCGGTAAAGCTGATGCCGAACTTTACCGGCGTCAGCGCCAGGCCTTTCTTCAATACCGGGCTTTTCTTGTTGAATTCGATAATGTCGCGGCGGCGCTTGGCGTACTCGCTGCTTTCTTCCAGCTCGGCGGTCATCTCGTGGATGACGTTGTGCTCGACGGTCTGGTGGTAGTGGGTGACGTTGCGCTCGTCCTTGCCGTAGTAGTTGAGCTTGCGCACCTCGAGCGGGTCCTTGCCCAGTTTGCGGGCTACGGCGTCCATGATTTCCTCGATGGCGACCATCCCCTGCGGGCCGCCGAAGCCGCGGTAGGCGGTGTTCGAGGCGGTGTTGGTCTTGCAGCGATGGCCATTGATGGTGGCGTTGCCGAGGTAGTAGGCGTTGTCCGAGTGGAACATCGCGCGGTCGACGATCGAGCCGGACAGATCCGGCGAATAGCCGCAGTTACCGGCCAGCTCGATCTGGATGCCATGCAGCAGGCCATCGTCGTCGAAGCCGACGTCGTATTCGACATAGAAGGGGTGGCGCTTGCCGGTGATGCTCATGTCTTCCATGCGCGGCAGGCGCATCTTGGTCGGCCGTCCGGTCAGGTGGGCGATCACCGCGCACAGACAGGCGGGACCGGCTGCCTGGGTTTCCTTGCCGCCGAAACCGCCGCCCATGCGGCGCATATCGATGACGATCTTGTGCATCGGCACGCCGAGCACTTCGGCCACCAGCTTCTGCACCTCGGTGGCGTTCTGCGTTGAGGTGTAGACGATCATGCCGCCATCTTCCGTCGGCATCACCGAGGAAATCTGGGTTTCCAGATAGAAATGTTCCTGGCCACCGATATGCAGGCTGCCTTGCAGGCGCTGCGGCGCGGTGGCCAATTCGGCCGCTGAATCGCCGATCTTGTGCTGGTGGCTGTCGAGGACGAAATGCTTCTTGCGCAAGGCATCGACCACGTCCAGCACCGGTTCCAGGTCCTCGTATTCGATAATCGCGGCCATGGCTGCTTTGCGCGCGGTTTCCAGGCTGTCGGCGCCGACCGCGATCACCACTTGGCCGACGTACTCGACCTTGCCGTCGGCCAGCAGCGGATCGCCGGCAACCACCGGGCCGATATCCAATTGTCCGGGCACGTCCTTGCTGGTGATGGCGATGGCCACGCCGGGAATCGCATAGCAAGGCGCGGTGTCGATGCTGACGATGCGCGCATGGGCGCGGTCGCTCATGCGGGCGTAGACGTGCAGCTGGTTGGGGAACTCCAGGCGGTCGTCGACATACACGGCTTCGCCGGATACGTGCTTGTCCGCGCTCTCGTGCTTGACGCTACGGCCGACGCCGGTGGTGATATCGGCGCGGAACAGGGCGGCCAGTTCTTCCTGGGTTTTCAATACGTGATGGTTAGACATAGGCGGTCACCCGGGTTTCGACTTCGGGAGCTTGCAGCTCGAGGAAGAATTTACGCAGCAGGTTCTGCGCGGTCAGCAGGCGGTATTCCTTGCTGGCGCGGAAGTCGCTCAGCGGCGTGAAGTCCTCGGCCAATGCGGCGCAGGCGCGTTCGATCACCCCCGGATACCAGGCCGAACCTTGCAGCGCGGCTTCGCAGGCGGCGGCGCGTTTCGGAATAGCGGCCATACCGCCGAAGGCGATGCGTGCGCTCTGCACCACGCCATCTTCGATACGCAGGTTGAAGGCGGCGCAGACTGCGGAAATATCGTCGTCCAGACGCTTGGAGACTTTATAGGCGCGGAACGCCTGATTGTGCTGCGCGCGCGGCACTATGATCTTCTCGATGAACTCGGCTTCCTGGCGGGCGGTCACCTTGTAGTCGAGAAAGTAGTCTTCGATCGGCAGGCTGCGGGTTTCGTTGCCTTTGCGCAGGACGATCTGCGCGCCGAGGGCGATCAGAAGCGGCGGGGCGTCGCCGATTGGCGAGGCGTTGCCGATATTGCCGCCCAGGGTTCCCTGGTTACGGATCTGCAAGGAGGCGAAACGGTGCAGCAACTCGCCGAAGTCCGGGTATTCCGCGGCCAGGGCGGCGTAGCAATCGGACAGCGCAGTGGCGGCGCCGATTTCGATGTGCTCGGCGGTCACTTCCACGCGCTTCATCGATTCGATATGGCCGACATAGATCATCACCGGCAGCTCGCGGTGGAACTGGGTGACTTCCAGGGCCAGGTCCGTACCGCCGGCGAGCAGGCGCGCTTCGGGGTTGGCGGCGTAGAGGTCGGCCAGATCGGCGACGGTCAACGGCAACAGGCAGCGTTTGTCGCCGCTATTGAGTTCGGCGATTTCACGCGGGGCGATGGCTCTCAGTTGTTCGACGGTCTGCGCTTCGGCGGCGTCGAACTGGTCCGGTTGCTTCTGGCAGCAGGCCTGCTCGGCGGCATCGACGATCGGCCGGTAGCCGGTGCAGCGGCACAGGTTGCCTGCCAGGGCTTCCATGGTTTCGGCCTTGTCGAAGCCGTTGCTGTTTTTCTGCAAAGCGAACAGCGACATAACGAAGCCCGGCGTGCAGAAGCCGCATTGCGAGCCATGGCAGTCGACCATCGCCTGCTGCACGCTGTGCAGTTGGCCCTGGTGCTTGAGGTCTTCGACGCTGATCAGTTGCTTGCCGTGCAGGGCCGAGACGAAGGTCAGGCAGGAGTTCAGCGTGCGGTAGCGCACGCGCTCGCCATCCAGTTCGCCGACCACCACGGTGCAGGCACCGCAATCGCCCGAAGCGCAACCTTCCTTGGTGCCAGGTTTGCCGACATGCTCGCGCAAGTACTGGAGCACGGTGACGTTGGGATCCAGGGCATGCTCGGTACGCAGCTCCCGGTTGAGTAAAAACTGGATCAAGGACGACCTCCAGGCACTTTATTGTTCTCGTATCAGGCTTTGCTAAAACGACTGCACGAATAGGTGCGGCGATTTGGCACGGCTTGGCATGAGCTAAATCTAGAGATTTCTGACTTTGGGGTCAATAAATATTTGACTCTGTGGTCAAGTGCTTGTCATACGATTCGGTTATGAGCGCCTAACAACGCCCTGAGCCTGCCTAAAAGCTAGCTGGTTTTGTGCCAGGTACGGCTCGGGTGGGGAGGAGAGAAGGGGTGAGGAGCGGCTGCAATGGTTTGCATTGGGGTGTGGCGGGGGGAAGAGGGGCTGTTGGAACCTCAGGCGGATCAGGGTCGGCAAGGCGCGCCGCCGAAAGCTCGCCGCTAAAGCGCCTCCCACTGGCTCCAGTCGGCGCTGTCGAGCCAATATCGTGGCTA
>CBIHQF010000384.1:0-4520 GCA_966211665.1 uncultured Pseudomonas sp.
CGACGAGGAATCCAACCTGCAACTGGCCAGCCGTCTGCAGGCCGCCGGCGCGGTGGTGATCTACGGCGTGGTCGGCTTCAAGACCCACGCCAAGATGATGCTGATCCTGCGCCGCGAGAACGGCGAGATCGTCCGCTACGCGCACCTCGGCACCGGCAACTACCACGCGGCCAACGCCCGGCTGTACACCGACTACAGCCTGCTCACCGCCGACATGGCGCTGTGCGAAGACGTGGCGAAAATGTTCAGTCAGTTGATCGGCATGGGTAAAACGCTACGCATGAAGAAGCTGCTGCACGCGCCCTTCACCCTGAAGAAGACCCTGCTCGACATGATCGCCCGCGAGACCAACCTGGCCGCGGAGGGCAAGCCGGCGCACATCATCGCCAAGTTCAATGCCCTGACCGATCCGAAGATCATCCGCGCCCTGTACAAGGCCAGCCAGACCGGGGTGAAGATCGACCTGGTGGTGCGCGGCATGTGCTGCCTGCGTCCCGGTATCGCCGGGGTCTCGCACAACATTCAGGTGCGCTCGATCATCGGTCGCTTCCTCGAACATACCCGGGTGTTCTATTTCCTCAACGAGGGCGAGGAGAAGATCTATCTGTCCAGCGCCGACTGGATGGAGCGCAACCTGGATAAGCGCGTCGAGACCTGCTTCCCGGTGGAAGGCAAGAAGTTGATCATGCGGGTGAAGAAGGAGTTGGAGGCTTACCTGACCGATAACACTCAGAGCTGGGTGCTGCAACCGGACGGCCGCTACCTGCGCAGCAGCCCGACCGGCAACCAGAACCCGCGCAGCGCGCAGGCCGGGTTGCTGGACAAACTCACGGTGCCGCTGGTCAGCGCACGCTGAGTTCGACGCCGATGCGCTTGAGCCAGCCCGCTTCCTGAGTGAAATCCGCCTGGGTCAGCGGGTTGGCCTCCAGCCAACCTTCGGGGAAGACGATTTCCAGGCTCTGCTCGCTGGCTTCCAGGCGCACCTTGGGCATTTCCTGGGTGCCGCGGATATGGTGGAACAGAATGGCGAAGCGCAGCAGCACGCACAGGCGGATCAGCTTGAGCCCTTCCTCGCCGAAATCGGCGAATTTGTCCTTGGGGATATTGCGCCGGTGGCCGCGTACCAGCAGGGCGAGCATGTGCTGATCCTGGCGCGAGAAGCCCGCCAGGTCGGAATGTTCGACCAGATAGGCACCGTGCTTGTGGTACTGGTAGTGGGCGATATCCAGGCCCAGTTCATGTACCCGCGCGGCCCACACCAACAGGTCGCGGTGCCATTCGTCGTCCAGTTGCCAGGCATCGGCGACCTGTTCCAGGGCCTCCAGGGCCTTGGCCTCGACCCGCGCCGCCTGATCCAGATCGACGTGATAGCGCTCCATCAGTGCGCTGAGGGTGCGTTCGCGCACGTCCTCGTGATGATGGCGGCCGAGCAGATCGTAGAGCACGCCCTCGCGTAGCGCACCCTCGGAATGACTCATGCGTTGGATCTCGCAGGCGTCGAAGATCGCCTCGAGGATCGCCAGGCCGGCCGGAAAAATCCCGCGGCGATCGGGCTTGATGCCGTCGAGGTCGATTTTATCCGCCTCGCCGAGCTTGAAAATCTTGCGTTTCAGCCAGGCCAGGCCTTGCGCATTGACCTCGCCGTTACCCAGGCCGGCGGATTGGATCGCCAGGCCGATCGCCTTGATCGTGCCGGAGGCGCCGACCACATCTTCCCAGCCGAGACGGCGTAGCGCGTGTTCGATACCCATGATCTCCAGGCGCGCGGCGGTATAGGCCTGGGCGTAGCGCGCCGGGGTGATCTTGCCGTCTTTGAAGAAGCGCTGGGTGTAGCTCACGCAGCCCATTTGCAGACTTTCGCGCAGCAAGGGTTCGAAGCGTTGGCCGATGATGAATTCGGTGCTGCCGCCGCCGATATCGGCGACCAGGCGTTTACCGGGGGTATCGGCGATGCTATGCGAGACGCCGAGGTAGATCAGCCGCGCCTCCTCGCGCCCGGAGATGACTTCCACCGGATGTCCGAGTACCTCTTCCGCGCGGCGGATGAATTCGCCGCGGTTATGCGCCTCGCGTAGCGCGTTGGTGCCGACCACGCGCACCGCACCTTCCGGCAGGCTGGCGGTCAATTGGGCGAAGCGCCGCAAGCAGTCCAGCCCGCGTTGCATGGCCTCCTCGCTGAGCAGGCGTTGCTCATCGATACCGGCAGCCAATTGCACCTTGTCGCCGAGGCGTTCGAGGATGCGCAACTCGCCATGATCGGCCTTGGCCAGCACCATATGAAAGCTGTTGGAGCCCAGATCGATGGCTGCAATCAAGGGGAAAGACTCAGCAGGGGTATGCGGCATAGCGTAGACATCTCGATGCGGAACCGCGTCATCGTGCCACGATAGGCCGGGTACGCCAACGCATACTGATGTCGCATGCCGTCGAAGGTATTTTGCTGAAGAACCAGAAACTGCCGTTCATCCGCCCGGAGCGGGCCATGGAAACCTGACAGGCGCACCGCTCTCAAGGCGCTCGTCCGGCGCAGAAGGCCATGCAGCAGCATATTCGCGCCGCGGCCTCGTGTACCGGGATCGCTTTCGTGGTATTCGGCGATTAGCTGAAGGGCGAATTTGCTGGTGCCGATAGATAAGCTCAATTGCCCGAGCCTTCCTGTGTCAGGGAAGCCGGGCTATGATGTCGACCATCTTTTGCTTCCGAACACGGAGAATTTCCATGAGCGAATTCATTACCAATGTCAGCGATGCCAGCTTCGACCAGGATGTCATCCAGGCAGAAGGTCCGGTGCTGGTCGATTACTGGGCTGAGTGGTGCGGCCCGTGCAAGATGATCGCCCCGGTGCTGGACGAAATCGCCCAGACCTACCAAGGCAAGCTCAAAGTGTGCAAGTTGAACATCGACGAAAACCAGGAAACCCCGCCGAAGTACGGCGTGCGCGGTATCCCGACGTTGATGCTGTTCAAGAACGGCAACGTCGAAGCGACCAAGGTCGGCGCTCTGTCGAAGTCGCAACTGGCGGCCTTCCTCGATAGCAATATCTAAGCTGTTGCGCAGATCATAAGCCCCGCTAAATTGCGGGGTTTTTTCTATCCAGGTGCTGGACGCGCCGATAAAACCGGTGTTACATTCGGCTTCGCTGCATTTCCTATGCCGCCCCCTGCATGCCGTCGTCGATGCATTCCCTTCGAATACTCTCGATACACAAGCTGGCGATCCATTCGCCTCTTAGCGGCGCGGCCTCCCAAGCTGAATAGCTTATTTCCCCTCCTTCATGATTACGTCATTCCTATGAATCTGACCGAACTCAAGCAAAAGCCGATTACCGAACTGCTGGAACTCGCCGAACAAATGGGCCTGGAAAACATGGCCCGTTCGCGTAAGCAGGATGTGATTTTCTCGCTGTTGAAAAAACACGCTAAAAGCGGTGAGGAAATCTCCGGTGATGGCGTGCTGGAGATTCTCCAGGACGGTTTCGGCTTTCTCCGCTCCGCGGACGCCTCGTATCTCGCCGGCCCCGACGACATTTATGTCTCGCCGAGCCAGATCCGCCGCTTCAATCTGCGTACCGGCGACACCATCGTCGGTAAGATCCGCCCGCCGAAAGAAGGCGAGCGTTATTTCGCACTGCTCAAGGTCGATACGATCAACTACGATCGCCCGGAGAACGCGAAGAACAAGATCCTCTTCGAAAACCTGACGCCGCTGTTTCCCAACAAGCGCCTACTCATGGAAGCCGGCAACGGCTCCACCGAGGACATCACCGGCCGGATCATCGACCTCTGTGCGCCGATCGGCAAGGGACAGCGCGGTCTGATCGTCGCGCCGCCGAAAGCCGGCAAGACCATCATGCTGCAGAATATCGCGGCGAATATCACCCGCAACAATCCGGAAGTGCATCTGATCGTCCTGCTGATCGACGAGCGCCCGGAAGAAGTGACCGAGATGCAGCGCACCGTGCGCGGCGAAGTGGTCGCTTCCACCTTCGACGAGCCACCGACCCGCCACGTGCAAGTCGCCGAAATGGTGATCGAAAAGGCCAAGCGCCTGGTCGAGCATAAGAAGGACGTGGTCATCCTGCTCGACTCCATTACCCGCTTGGCGCGCGCCTACAACACCGTGATCCCGAGTTCCGGCAAGGTCCTCACCGGCGGTGTCGACGCCCATGCCCTGGAGAAGCCGAAGCGCTTCTTCGGCGCCGCACGCAACATCGAGGAAGGCGGTTCGCTGACCATCATCGCCACCGCGCTGGTGGAAACCGGCTCGAAGATGGACTAAGTGATCTACGAAGAATTCAAGGGCACCGGCAACATGGAGCTGCTCCTGGATCGTCGTATCGCCGAAAAACGGGTGTTTCCGGCCATCAACATCAACCGTTCCGGCACCCGCCGCGAAGAGTTGCTGACCGCCGAAGACGAGCTGCAACGCATGTGGATTTTGCGCAAGCTGCTGCACCCGATGGACGAGATCGCCGCTATCGAGTTCCTGACCGACAAGCTGAAAGCGACCAAGACCAACGA
>CBIHQF010000385.1:0-4512 GCA_966211665.1 uncultured Pseudomonas sp.
ATATGCGGATGCGCCTGGTAACCCCTCCCCTGGTTACGCCTACGGCTAACCCAGGCTACGAATCGCACCCCGTAGCCCGGGTTGAGCGAAGCGATACCCGGGAGCAGGATGAGGCACCTCAGACCGCCACGGGCGCCGCGATATGCGGATGCGCCTGGTAACCCCTCCCCGGGTTACGCCTTCGGCTAACCCGGGCTACGAATCGCATCCCGTAGCCCGGGTTGAGCGAAGCGATACCCGGGAGCACGGCGAGATACCTCAGACCGCGACCGGCGCGCTGATATGCGGATGGGCCTGGTAGCCGACCAACTCGAAATCCTCGAATTTGAAGGCGAAGATATCCTTCACTTCGGGGTTGAGCTTTATGGTCGGCAACGGCAACGGCTCGCGGGAGAGTTGCAGGTCGGCCTGTTCGATATGGTTGGCGTACAGGTGGCAGTCGCCGCCGGTCCAGATGAAATCGCCGGGCGCAAGGTCGCAGACCTGGGCGACCATCAGGGTCAACAGCGCGTAGCTGGCGATATTGAAGGGCACGCCGAGGAAGATGTCGGCCGAGCGCTGATACAGCTGGCAGCTCAACTTGCCATCGGCGACGTAGAACTGGAACAGCGCATGGCACGGCGGCAGCGCCATCTGCTCGACCAGCCCGGGGTTCCAGGCGGAGACGATCAGCCGGCGCGAATCCGGATTCTTTTTGATCATCTCGATCAACTTGGCGATCTGGTCGATCGACTCGCCATTCGGTGCCGGCCAGTTGCGCCACTGGTAACCGTACACAGGGCCGAGGTCGCCGTTTTCGTCGGCCCATTCGTCCCAGATACGCACGCCGTTTTCCTTCAGGTACCTGATATTGGTGTCGCCCTGCAGGAACCACAGCAGCTCGTGGATGATGGATTTCAGATGGCACTTCTTGGTGGTCACCAGGGGGAAGCCTTGCGCCAGGTCGAAGCGCATCTGGTGGGCGAAAACGCTGTAGGTGCCGGTGCCGGTGCGGTCGCTCTTGAAGGTGCCGGTGTCGCGCACCAGGCGCATCAGGTCGAGGTACTGTTTCATCGCACGGCTCCTTGAGCGGCTTGGCGGTGGTAGGCGAACCAGATCAACCCGAGGCCGCCGAGAACCATCGGCACGCAGAGCACCTGCCCCATGGTCAACCAGCCGCCGGCGAGATAGCCGAGCTGGGCGTCCGGCACACGGACGAACTCGACGATAAAGCGGAAAATCCCGTAACACAGGGCGAACATGCCCGACACCGCCATGGTCGGCCGCGGTTTGCGCGAGTAGAACCAGAGGATGGCGAACAACGCCACGCCTTCGAGGGCGAACTGATACAGCTGCGAGGGGTGGCGCGCCAGTTGCTCGGGATCGGTGGGAAAGACCATGGCCCAAGGCACATCGGTGGCCTTGCCCCAGAGTTCGGCATTGATGAAGTTGCCGATGCGCCCGGCGCCGAGGCCGATCGGCACCAAGGGCGCGATAAAGTCCATCAGCTGGAAGAAGCTCTTGCCGTTGCGCTTACCGAACCACCAGGTCGCCAGCATCACCCCGATCAGGCCGCCGTGGAACGACATGCCGCCCTTCCATACCTGCAGAATCAGGCTCGGCTGGTCGATATAGGACTGAAGGTCGTAGAACAACACATAACCCAGGCGCCCACCGAGAATCACCCCCATGGCCACCCAGAACACCAGGTCGGAGAGTTTCTCCTTGTTCCAGCTGGGCTCGAAGGCATTGACCCGACGCGAGGCCAGCCACCAGGCGCCACCGATGCCGATCAGGTACATCAGGCCATACCAATGGATCTTGACCAGTCCCAGGTCCAAGGCCACCGGGTCTATCTGCGGATAAGGCAGCATTTCAATTCCTCAAATCAGAAAACTCAGGCCCACGCAAAACAGCAGCAGGGCGAACAGGCGTTTAAGCAGGCGCGGCGACAAACGGTGCGCCAGGCGTGCGCCGAAACGGGCGAACAACATGCTGGTGGCGGCGATCCCGGCCATCGCCGGCAAGTAGACGAAGCCCAGGCTCCAAGGCGGCAACTGCGCTTTGTCCCAGCCCAGCCACATGAAGGTCAAGGCGCCGGCCACGGCAATCGGCAGGCCGCAAGCCGCCGAGGTCGCCACCGCCTGCTGCATGGACACGCTGCGCCAGGTCAGGAAAGGTACATTGAGCGAGCCGCCGCCAATACCGAATATCGCCGAAGCCCAGCCAATCACACCACCGGCGATGCTCAGGCCGAATTTACCCGGAACGCTGCAGCTGGCCTTGGGTCTTAGGTCAAGAGCCATTTGCAGAGCGATGATAATGGCGAATACGCCAATGATCTGTTGCAGCATTTCGCCCTGGATCGCGGAAGCGGTCGCCGCACCGAGTGCTGCGCCGAGCAGAATACCGAGAGTCATCCAGATGAAGATCGGCCAGCGCACGGCACCTTTGCGTTGGTGCTCCAGCACCGAATTTATCGAAGTGAAAACAATAGTCGCCAAGGAGGTGCCGACCGCCAGATGGGTCAGCACGCTCGGGTCGATTCCCTGTGCGGCAAAACTGAATACCAGCACCGGTACTATGATGATGCCGCCGCCCACGCCAAATAGCCCCGCCAGCACTCCAGCGGCGGCGCCCAGCAGTAAATACAGCAGCAGTTCCATCGGCACCCCCGAAAGCAAAGCGCAATGGTAATAGGCGCGGCCATGGGCGGGAAGCGTAAAGCAGTAACTGGCAGTTGCGTAATTGGGCACCGGCACTACAAGCTGGAGGCTTCAAGCTTAACGTTCCTCCAAGGGGGTTCCATGTGCCTGATCGTTTTCGCCTGGCGTCCCGGCAATCCGCAGCCCTTGCTGCTGGCTGCCAACCGTGACGAATTCTATGACCGCCCCACGCTGCCGCTATTCGAGTGGCCGGAAGCACCCGGGGTCATCGCCGGGCGCGATCAGCAAGCCGGCGGCACCTGGCTGGGCATAGGCCCGCAGGGGCGCTTCGCCGCGCTGACCAATATCCGCGATCCGCGTCAGCCGCCGCGAGGCCGCTCCAGAGGCGAGTTGTCGATCCAGTACCTGGGCGGTTCACTGGGACCGGAAGCGTTTTTACACGACCTGGCGAAACGTGCCGGGGACTACTCGGGCTTCAATTTATTGCTCGGCGACCGGGAACAGCTCTGGCTGCTCAATTCGCGCGCCGGCGAGCCCGTGCAATTGACGGAAGGTCTTTACGGCCTGTCGAATGCCGATCTGGATACACCCTGGCCCAAAGTGGAAAAAGCCAAGGCGCTGCTGAGCGAATGCCTGATCAGGCCGCAAATCCCCTCCTTGCTCGATCTGCTGCACGACGCGCAGCAAGTCGAGGACGCTCAACTGCCCGACACCGGCGTGGGTTTGAATACCGAACGCCTGCTCTCGGGCATTTTTATCGCCACCCGCAGCTACGGCACCCGCGCCAGTACGGTTCTGGTCATGCACGCCGATGGTCGGCGGCAATTGGTCGAGCGCAGTTTCGGGCCCTACGGCGTGCTGCTGGGAGAGGTCGACCTCGAATGCTGACCGCGCGCCGGGCGTACTTCAACCGGCACGCGACGTCTCGCCGAGGTTGTCCAGAGCGAACAGCGGCGAAGCTATCGCCGGATCGTCGGCATCGGCGACCAGCAGCAAGCGGCCATCGGCCTGAAAGGCCAAGCCCTCGACCTTCACAGGCGGCGTCAGCCTGGTCAGCTGCGCGATGTTGAAATCCCGATCGAAACGGCCGAGCGCGCTGCCCGCGCACTCGCCGTCCAGATAACTGGAACCGCCCCCCTCCGCCGCCGCGCTGAAGTACAGATGCCCGGTGGGGCTCACGCAGAGATCGGTGACACTCAAGGGCAGCCCGTCAAGGTCCGCCAAGTGCACCGGCAGAATGTGCGACAGCGCAACCGCGCTCAACCGATCGCCATCGAGATCGCGCAACGCTTGCTGCAGATCGAGGAACACCAACGCATTCTCCCCGCCGGCACCGTTACCGCGCTGCGCCAACAGCAAATGCCGGCCATACACGATGCCGCCTTCGAGGTTCAATTCCTGGAAGCGCTCGGCCAACGCCCGGTACAGCGGGCCGAGATCGATCACCCGCACGACGCCGGCCTTGATCAGGCAACCGCGATAGCGTTGTGGCGTCGACCCTGAACCCAGCGCCAGCAGGGTCCCGTCGGGCAGCAGGAGCAGCGCTTCGAAATCCGCCTTGAGCCGTTTGCGCGACTTCGGGTCGGCGGGTAACTCGCCGGGCAGCAGCGCCAACTCGGCCTGCCAGGCGCCAGCCAAACTGTAACGTTGCAGGCTCAGTTGATCGTCCGCCACCAACCAGAGGTTATCGCCCTGGCAGACCAGGCCGCTGGCTGCGGCCTGACGCAGATGGGCGATCACGCGCAGCGATAAAGGAGGGTTCAGCACCCGCCGCTACTCAGGCCTGGATATCCGAGGCCGGATTGATCATGCGGCCCAGGCCCAGGTTGCTCAGCGCCAGATGCAGGGTGCTGTGGATCACCTGCGG
>CBIHQF010000386.1:0-4509 GCA_966211665.1 uncultured Pseudomonas sp.
GAAGTCATGGCCTCTATCGAATCCCTGCTTAACACCGCCGACCTACCCGACTCGCCCACACCGCGCCTGGACGCCGAGCTTTTGCTCGCCCAGGCCCTGGGCAAGTCGCGCAGTTATCTGCGCACCTGGCCGGAGCGCGAAGTCGAGGCGGCGCAGCAGGCGCGTTTCGTTGCCGACCTGGCGCGGCGCCGGGTTGGCGAGCCGGTGGCCTATATTCTCGGCCAGCAGGGTTTCTGGAGCCTGGAGTTGGAGGTGGCGCCGCACACCCTGATTCCACGCCCGGACACCGAACTGCTGGTGGAAACCACACTGGCACTGTTGCCGGCGACGCCCGCGGTGGTATTGGATTTGGGCACGGGCACCGGCGCCATAGCCCTGGCTTTGGCCAACGAGCGCCCGGCCTGGCGGCTGACCGGCGTGGATCGGGTGCCCGAGGCGGTAGCGCTGGCCGAACGCAATCGGGCGCGGCTCAATCTGAGCAATGCGGCTTTTGTCGCGAGCCATTGGTTCAGCGCCCTGGCCGGCCAGCGTTACCATTCGATCGTCAGCAACCCGCCCTATATCGCCGCCGCCGACCGGCATCTGAATGAGGGTGACGTGCGCTTCGAGCCGAGCAGCGCCCTGGTGGCGGGCGAGGACGGTTTGGACGATATTCGTCTGATCGTCGAGCAAGCGCCGGATTATCTCGAAGCGGGCGGCTGGTTGCTGCTGGAGCACGGTTTCGATCAGGCAGAGGCGGTGCGCGAGCTGTTGATGGCGCGGGGCTTCACGGCGGTGGAAAGTCGGCGTGATCTGGGCGGCCATGAGCGCATCAGTCTGGGGCGTTTCGACAATGAGTGATGCCATGAACCCACAAGACATGCTGAGTGACGAGGAGCTGCTGCGCTACAGCCGGCAGATCCTGCTGCAACAGATCGATATCGACGGCCAATTGCGCCTGAAGAACAGCCGCGCGCTGATCGTCGGCCTGGGCGGCCTGGGCTCGCCGGTGGCGCTCTACCTGGCGGCCGCCGGCGTGGGCGAATTGCACCTGGCGGATTTCGATACCGTCGACCTGAGCAACCTGCAACGGCAGATCGCCCACGACACCCGCAATATCGGCCAGAGCAAAGTCGACTCGGCCTCGCAGCGGTTGCTGGCGATCAACCCGAAAATCCGCCTGCAGGCCCACCCCCAGGGCCTGGATAGCGATTCCCTGGCAGCCGCCGTGGCGGCAGTCGATCTGGTGCTGGATTGCTCGGACAATTTCACCACCCGCATCGCGGTCAATGCCGCCTGCGTGGCAGCCAAGGTGCCGCTGGTCAGCGGCGCGGCGATCCGCCTGGAAGGGCAGTTGTCGGTGTTCGACCCGCGGCGCGCCGACAGCCCCTGTTATCACTGTTTATACGGCCACGGCAGCGAAGCCGAACTGACCTGCAGCGAGGCCGGGGTGGTCGGGCCGCTGGTCGGCCTGGTCGGCAGTTTGCAAGCGATGGAAGCGCTGAAGTTATTGGCGCAATTCGGCGAGCCGCTGGTGGGCCGGCTATTGTTGATCGACGCCCTAGGCAGCCGTTTCCGTGAACTGCGGGTCAAGCGCGACCCGGCTTGCAGCGTTTGTGGCAGCGGTGAGTAGCTGTGATGGATAAGCATGCGCCGATCGGCGTCTTCGATTCCGGGATTGGCGGTCTGTCGGTGCTGCGCGAGATTCGTGCGTTGCTACCCAACGAATCGCTGCTTTACGTGGCCGACAGCGGCCATGTGCCCTACGGCGAAAAGAGCCCGGAGTTCATTCGCGAGCGCTGCCGGCTGATCGCCGCTTTCCTGCTCGAACAAGGCGCCAAAGCCCTGGTGCTGGCCTGCAATACCGCCACAGTCGCGGGTGTGGCGGAGCTGCGCGAGCTGTACCCCGAACTGCCGGTGGTGGGTATGGAACCCGCGGTCAAACCGGCGGCGGCGGCGACCCGTAGCGGAGTGGTCGGCGTGCTGGCCACCACCGGAACCCTGAAAAGCGCCAAATTCGCCGCGCTGCTCGACCGTTTCGCCAGCGATGTGCGGGTCGTCACCCAACCTTGCCCGGGCTTGGTCGAGCGTATCGAGGCCGGCGACCTGGGCAGTGAGCAGACCCGCGCGCTGCTACAGGGTTTCGTCGCGCCATTGCTGGCCCAGGGCTGCGACACCTTGATTCTCGGTTGCACCCATTACCCCTTCATCAAACCTTTGCTGCAAACCCTGGTACCGGATTCGGTCAGCCTGATCGATACGGGCGCCGCGGTGGCGCGCCAGCTGCAACGGCTGCTCGACGAGCGCGCCCTGTTGGCGGCGGGCCCGGCGCGGCCCGCGCGCTATTGGTCGAGCGGCGATCCGGCGCAGATGAGAAATGTATTGACCCTTTTGTTGGGCGATCAGTCAGTTATAGAGTCGTTCTGACAGTACTCAAGCCAATGCTGATTTGTGTCATGTCGCTTTGCCAGGCGGTTGACCATACTGCATGAGGAATCAATACGATTGTCTCGTCAGAGAAGGATAATTCGATGAACAAACTGATGCGTTTGGCTGCCTTCGCGGCCCTTTCCATGACGGCTGTCGGTGCGGCACAAGCCGCCGATATGACCGTTGCCGTTGGTCAATCGGGCGAGTCCACCATGGTCTATCGCCTGGGTGCGCAATTCGACTTCAAGCGTAGCTGGTGGCAGAGCGATGTGGGGCGCCTGACCGGCTACTGGGACGCCGGCTATACCTTCTGGGACGGTGACGAAACCGCCAGCAACCACAGCGTTTCGATCACGCCGGTGTTTGTTTATGAATTTGCCGGTGAGAAGTTAAAGCCCTATATCGAAGCGGGTATCGGCGTTGCGGCATTTTCCAGCACCGAAATGGAGGGCAACCAGCTCGGCTCGTCCTTCCAATTCGAGGACCGGATCGGCTTCGGCCTGCGCTTTGCCGGGCAGGAAATAGGCTTGCGCGCCATCCATTACTCCAATGCCGGCCTCGAACAACCCAACGACGGCGCCGAGACCTACACCCTGCATTACCGCATGAGTTTCTAAGCTCTGGTGCTTCGATAAAAAACCGGATTGCGATCCGGTTTTTTCTGCCTGCCGTTTTGTTCCGCTCGCATAGCCCGAATAAGCGCCAGCGCAATCCGGGATTGGCTTCCCTGGGGGCAATGCTCCCGGATTGCGCCCAGGCTTATCCGGGCTACGAAATGGGCGATGCCTGCACGCTGACCCGCAAGCACTGCGGCCCGAGGGGTTCGCAGTGGATGCGTATCGGCATAAAGGCTTCGATCACCTGGATATTGCTGTCCAGATGCGCGGTACGCCGCGGCGTGGTGAAGCTGCCGCCGCCTGCCAAGGCCATGGGTAGCAACAATTGATCGGCCAGGTGTTCGGCTACTGCGGTCCCGCTGCCGAGCCAATCGCGGGCTTGCTCCGTGACCTGGTCGGCAACCTTCTCGGCGCGTACCCGCGGCTGGCCGAAGGCGGCGAATACTTCGCTGAGCTGCTCGCAGCGCACTTCCAGCAGCAACGTATTGCCCGGTCCATGCTCTTGCGGCAGATGGACGAAATGCAGCGCCTCTTCCGGCAATTTCAAGCGCTTGGCCAGCCGCTCCAACTCCCGCGCACCGACATGGCCGGGCACGCCGGCCAACAGGCAACGCGCCTGCTGGTCGAGCACGGCGCCGCGCTCTTCCAAGTGCAGCGGTTGCAGCTGGCCAGGCTGGACATGCAGCTCCAATTGCCCGCCGCCGGCCGGCGCGAAGCCATGACGCAGCAGGGTCAATTCCAACTGCGCACCCATGCGCCGTAACAGCGGCAACCAGGCGTGCTGGAGAAAATCGCTCGGCGGCGCGGCCGGGTTGTGGGTGCCGCCGCTGATCAGCAGGCGGCTGTTATCGGACGCGCGCAACAGCGCCGGCAGCAGCGTCTGCAACACCAGGGTGCAACTGCCGGCGGTGCCAATACTGAAGCTGTAATCGCCAGCCTTGATTGCTCCGGGTTTGAAACTCAGCGCCATCGAACCGAGCTGTGCGCCTTCGACCTCAGCGCCACAGATCTCGGCCGCGGCCAACACCGCGGTCAGGTGCTGACGCAACAATCCCGGCCGGCTACGCTGGGCGCGAATATTGACGATGCGGAACGGCCGCCCGCTGACCATCGACAGGCTTAGCGCGCTGCGTAATACCTGGCCGCCGCCGATGGCGCCGTTCAGTTCGAGAAATTCCTTGTTCATTAGTCTTGTTACTCCAGTAGCCATAATTGCGCAGCCCTATTTCGGCCAGTCCTTAGCCCAGCCGGCTGGCGGTAAGGGGGTGGGAACTGAGCTTGAAAAATCTGCCAGTTCTCGCCATTCCAATTGCTGCTCAGTGGGATCGCTGCAAACCAGTAGCCGCCCCGAGCGTCCTTGGACCAAACGGCCTTTCGAGTCGAAGTCGACGAAGTCGGTTGCGCCGAGATTGGTTTCTCCGTGTACGTTGAGCACGCTGAAGTGATCGGTGGTTCTGTAATGCTTGTCGTGTGTCGACGTTCT
>CBIHQF010000387.1:0-4498 GCA_966211665.1 uncultured Pseudomonas sp.
AGGTGCAGCGGCCGACGCTGACCTGACGTTCGGCCATGGCTTCGAGTAGCGCCGACTGCACTTTGGCCGGAGCGCGGTTGATCTCGTCGGCGAGCACCAGGTTATGGAAGATCGGCCCCTGCTGAAAGACGAAGCTGCCGGTCTCGGGGCGGTAGATTTCGGTACCGGTGATGTCGGCGGGCAACAGGTCCGGGGTGAACTGGATGCGGTGGAATTCGCCTTCGATGCCTTCGGCCAGTTCCTTGATCGCTTTGGTCTTGGCCAGACCGGGCGCGCCCTCGACCAGCATATGGCCGTCGGCGAGCAGGGCGATCAGCAGCCGTTCGATGAGTTTTTCCTGGCCAAGGATTTGCGTAGAAAGAAAATGTCGCAGGGCGACCAGCGCTTCGCGGTGTTCCATCGTTGAGCTCTTTCCGAAAGGGGCAAATCGTGCCGGACGCACGAGGGCCTAGACTTTAAAGCATTTGCCGAGGCGCCGGCTATGCGCTGCTCGGCATCCTGAGCGACGTCCGGCGTGGCGTTTCAAGAAAAGCGGCTTATCCCTGTGCGGTATAGCCACGGTCAGTTCGTTTGTTGAGCGGACTGATTTGCGGTGCCGCCGTGCTGATTGGCCCCCGGCCGATAAGTACCGCTTTCCCTCACCAGAACCGAGGCGATAAGGGTGACACCGCTGAGTACGAGCAAGGCGATAAACAGTTGCGTGTATCGCTGTTGTAGGCTCTCGCCGCCATCGCCCTCCAGAAGCGGGCCGGTGGCCGCTTGCAGGATCGCCACCCCCAGCCAGGCGAATACATTCACCAGGCCCATGGCCGTGCCGGACAGCCGCAGCGGAAAACTTTCCTTGGTCAGGGTGAAGCCGATTGCGGCTATGCCGTTGCCGAAGATTCCCAGGAGCAGATAAACCGTGTAGAGGGCCGGCAAGGGCAAGGACGTGCCGAATACCTGTAGCGTTGCGAACAGCACGAGAATGAGCAGGGCGCCGAGGATCATGAGCGGTTTTCTCCTGGCGCCGAATACGTGATTCGACAGGGCGCTCAAGAGTACGCCGCCGAGCATGATGCCAACCGCGATCATCGCCAGAACACCGCCGGCTTCCGCCTTGCTCAGGCGATGGATTTCTTCCAGATAGGGGCCGCCCCATAAGCCGGCAAAGGTGAAGAACAGGCCGTTACCGAAGAAGAACCAGGCGGCGAGGGGCCAGAGTCTTGGCTGTTTTAACAGAAATAGCAGGCTGTGCCAGACAGTGTCGGCCCGCTGTTCGTCCGGCGCTGGAGCTTTGGCGGCGGTTGGTTCTGGCGGTTTTTCGACGATCAGCACGAAAGCCAGGACCGCTACGAGGAATGTGCAGACACCCGCGTAGACGAAGGAAGCACGCCAGCCCAGCCATTCGGTGACGACCGCTAACGGGGTTGTCGCCAGCAGCGCCCCAAGGCCGCCGGAGGAGATAAACAGCCCGGTGACCAGCGCAAAATCCTTGCCTCGGAACCATAGCGAAAACAGCTTCATCGCCGGCACGAAAAGCATCGCCATACCGGCGCCGACGAGAAACCTGCCGAGTGCTGCGACAAGCATCGAATCCGCCAAACCGAAGAGTGCAGAGCCGAGCGCGGCGATGACGAAGAAGGTGCCGATGGTGCGTTTCGCACCCCATTTATCTGCAAGCACGCCCGCGGGCATTTGCATCAGCGCATGCGGATAGAAGTACGCCGCGCTGAGCACCCCCATCATCGCTTCCTTGGTCTGCAGGTCGTTCATCACATCGGTTGCCACCGCCGCAAGCGCCATGCGTTGAAAGAAGGCCAGGATGTAGGCCATGACCAGGATGGCGAACATCACCCAGCGCAGTCGATTGGGCGTGAGACGAAGTGGTTGCATGGCTTGGGGTTCCATTCATGCCGCTGGGAGAGGTTCGGGGCGACTCCGGCTATCTGCGGCATGGGGCGGGCATGGGGGATCCGCTGCCCGCCGGGTATGCGGTTCGCTTCAGGGGGGGCGCTTGGCGCCGACGGCAGCGAGCGCTATGCGTTCGTTTGGATCCGTTCCCGTTTCAGCGTGCGGTTATGCTGAGGCGGGAACAGGCCCTAACAGGCTGTTGAAAGATTACCTGCGTTGCCATTGCTGCGTTAAAAACAGGCTCAAAATGCTCATTTACAGCACGTAAACTCCGCTTTTTCGCCTGTTTTTGCCTTGCACTGGCTGCCTCGCCTACGTTTTTCAACGGCCTGCTAACCGTGCCGCCATTGCTCCAGCAACCGCAGATGGCTCTCCTGCGCGGTTTCCTGCAACACCGGCGCCAGTTGCAGTTCCTCGCCGGGCAGGCATTGCGCCAGGCGGGCCACGGCTTGTGGGGTGAGTGCACCGAGGCGCGGATAGCCGCCGATGGTTTGCCGGTCGTTGAGCAGGATGATCGGCTGGCCATCGGGAGGCACCTGTACGGCGCCCAGCGGAATCCCTTCGGAAATGGTCGTCGTGCGCAGCGCCTGCAAGCGCGGGCCGAGTATGCGGATGCCCATGCGGTCGGCCCGCGAGTCGATCTTCCAGGTGCTGTTGAACACATCGAACAGGCTACGGCCGTTGAAATCGCCGATCTGCGCGCCCATCACCAGTTCCAGGCGCGGCGAGGGCGCGAACCGGGGAATCAGCCGTGCGTCCATGCGCCGTGGCGCCGCTACGGCCTGCGCCCACTGCAAGCGGTCGCCCACCGCCAGCGGTTTGCCGTCGCCATGCAGGCCGCCCAATTGCTCGCGGGCCATGCTCGAACAACTGCCGAGCACCGCGCTCGCGCTGAAACCGCCCGGCGCGGCCAGGTAGGCGCGGGCGCCCCGGCGTGGTTGGGCGAAGCGCAACTGCTGACCCTGGCGCACGATGAAGGTACGCCAGGGCTGCAGGGGTTCGCCATCCAGAGTGGCGCCGAGATCTGCACCGGCCAGGGCCAGACAACCCTGTTGCTCGCAGCGCAGGTCGAAATTGCCCAGGGTGATTTCCACCACCACGGCATCCAGGGCGTTGCCCAGCAGCCAGTTGGCCCAATACATGGAAATCCAATCCAGGGCGCCGCTTTGGCTGACGCCGAGGTGGCGCACGCCGAAGCGGCCGGCATCCTGCAGTTGGATAAAGGGGCTGCTGCGTTCGACGCGCAACCCGCCAGCATCGCGGTTCATAGTGGCGTCTCCAGGGGGCTGTCATCGCCGCCGAGGCGGATGAATTCGGCATGATCGATCGGCACGAAGCGCACCCGGTCGCCCGGTTGCAACAGGCTGTAGCCGTCGATGGCGCGGTCGAAGAGGGTCACCGGACTGCGCCCGAGCAGGTTCCAACCGCCGGGCGAAACCGCCGGGTAGATCGCGGTCTGGCGCTCGGCGATGCCCACGCTGCCCGCTGCGACCCGTTTGCGCGGGGTGCTCAGGCGCGGCGTGGCGAGGGCTTCCTCGACCAGCCCCATAAAGGCGAAACCGGGGGCGAAACCGATGGCGAATACCTGGTATTCGTGACGGCTGTGACGTTCGATCACCTGGCTTTCGCTGAGTCCGTAGCGTTGTGCCAGCAAGGGCAATTCGGGGCCGACGCTGCGGTGGTACCAGGTCGGCAGCTCATGGCAGCGACCGCCTTCGGCACTGGCCGGTTGCAGGTCGGCGAAGGCTTCGGCGATCAGTTCGCGCACACGTAGCCCGGCCATGCGCTTGAGGTCGTAGTGCAGCAGCAGCGTGGTGTAGGAGGGCACCAGATCGATCAGCGCGTCGCCGAAACTGGCGCGCAGGCGTTGGCTAGCGGCCAGCATCCAGGGCATGTTGCTTTCGTCGATGCTGTCGAACAGACGCAGGGTCAGGCTGTCGATGCCGGCGACTTCGAGTTTCGGGACCGGTGCTCTCATGCCAACCTCAGGCTGTCGAAGGCTTCGCGGATGCGGCGTACCGCCGCGATGGATTCGGCATTATCGCCATGCACGCAGAGCGTGTGGGCTTGCAGGGATAACGAACTGCCGTCGCTGGCAAACAGGACATGGCCCTTGGCCAGGCAGACCGCTTGAGCGACGATCAACTCGCTGTCATGGTGCACCGCGCCGGGCTGGCTGCGCGAAACCAGAAAGCCCTCCGCGTCGTAGGCACGGTCGGCGAAGGCTTCGAACCACAGGGTCAGGCCGAACTCGGCGCCCATGGCTTGGGTCTGGCGATTGTCGCGGGTGGTCATCAGCATCAGCGGCAGGCTGCGGTCATAGTTGGCCACGGCGCGCATCACCGCCTGCAGGATCTGCGGTTTGCGCATCATGTCCTGGTACAGCGCGCCGTGGGGTTTGACGTAGCTCACACGGGTGCCCTGGCTACGGCAGATGGCCTCCAGGGCGCCGACCTGATAGAGCAGCAGGTCTTCGACTTCCTGAGGCGAGCAATCCATCGAACGGCGGCCGAAGCCGACCAGATCCGGGTAGCCCGGATGGGCGCCGATGCGTACGTCATGTTCGACCGCCAGGGCGACGGTCTTGCGCATGATGCTGGGATCG
>CBIHQF010000388.1:0-4494 GCA_966211665.1 uncultured Pseudomonas sp.
CCAGCTCAACCAGGCGCTGAGCGAAGCCAAGGGCGTGGCCGAATCGGCCAACCAGTCGAAAACCCGCTTCCTCGCCGCCGTCAGCCACGACCTGATGCAGCCGCTTAACGCCGCCCGGCTGTTTTCCGCAGCCCTCTCCCATCAGGAAAACGCCCTGCCGCGCGAAGCCAAGGAGCTGGTGCGCCACCTCGACAGCTCGCTGCGCTCGGCCGAAGATCTGATCAGCGACCTGCTGGATATCTCGCGCCTGGAAAACGACCGCATCGCCCCGGATCGCAACCCCTTCCCGCTGACCTCGCTATTCGACACCCTGGCCACCGAATTCAAAGTGCTGGCCGCCGAACAAGGCGTCGATCTGCGGGTGCGCAGCAGCCGGCAATGGATCGACAGCGATATCAAGCTGTTGCGCCGCGTGCTGCAGAACTTCCTGACCAACGCCTTCCGCTACGCCAAGGGCCGGGTACTGCTCGGCGTACGCCACCGCGGCGGGCATTTGTGCCTGGAAGTATGGGACTGCGGCCCCGGTATCCCGGCGGACAAGCTCGAGGTTATTTTCGAAGAGTTCAAGCGTCTCGACAGCCACCAGACCCGCGCCGAAAAAGGTCTGGGCCTGGGCCTGGCGATTGCCGACGGTCTGTGTCGGGTGCTCGAACATCCGCTGCAGGTGCGTTCCTGGCCGGGCAAAGGCAGCGTGTTCAGCGTCTGCGTGCCCCTGGCGCGCAAGCCGGCGCAGCAGGCGCAACGTAATCCCATCGAACAGCAGGGTACGCCGCTGACCGGCTGCCAGGTGCTGTGCATCGACAACGAAGACAGCATCCTCACCGGCATGCACAGCCTGCTCTCGCGTTGGGGCTGCCAGGTATGGACGGCGCGCAATCGCCTGGAATGCGAGCACCTGCTCGGCGAGGATGTGCGCCCGCACCTGACGCTGGTCGACTATCACCTCGACGAAGGCGACACCGGCACCGAACTGATGGCCTGGCTGCGCACCCGCCTGGGCGAGCCGGTGCCCGGCGTGGTGATCAGCGCCGACGGCCGCGCCGAGCTGATCGACGAAGTGCATGCCGCCGGCCTCGACTACCTGGCCAAGCCGGTCAAGCCGGCGGCTTTGCGCGCCCTGGTCAGTCGGCATCTGAAGCTGCGTTAGGTATTGGGGATTGTGTGAAAACTTGTGTTGGGCTTCGCGGAGCGAAGCCCAACCTACGGCTGAAAAACCGCTCGCGGCTAAAGCCCCTCCCACACTTGCCCACTGACCTGGCGCAATGCGCCGGGAGCGCCCACTGGCTAAACTGCCGACATCACGCCCACGCCAAGGATGCCCATGCCCGACGCCTTCGATACCCTGCTGAATTTCGCCAGTGCCCTGGCCGCCGGCTTGTTGATCGGCGCCGAGCGCGGTTGGCAGGAACGCAATAGCGAAGACGGCCAGTTCGCTGCGGGCATCCGCACCTTTGGTTTGAGCGCGCTGCTTGGCGGCTTCGCCATGTTGCTCGGCGAACATTTCGGCGTGGCCGCCTGGGCGGTGGCGTTCGGCGGATTCGCCGCCCTGGTGCTGGCCTCCTATTTCGGCGACCTGCTGCAAAGCGGCGACAAGGGGCTGACCAGCGAAGTGGCCATGCTGATCACCTTCATCCTCGGCAGCCTGGCGGTCGCCGGCCATTCGCCACTGGCCGCGGCGGGCGCCGTCGCGGTGGCGTTGCTGCTGAGTTTGAAACAGTCGCTGCATGCGATCCTGAAACGCCTCAGCGAAGCGGAGCTGTCGGGCGCGCTGAAACTGCTGTTCATCTCCCTGGTACTGCTGCCGGCCCTGCCCAACCAGGGTTACGGCCCCTGGCAGGCGTTCAACCCCTTCGTCATCTGGTGGATGGTGGTGCTGATCGCCAGTATCGGCTTTGCCGGCTATGTGGCGATCCGCCTGGTCGGCACCCGGTATGGCCTGCTGCTCACCGCGCTGCTCGGTGGCATCGTCTCGTCCACCGCGATGACCATCAGCCTGGCCCGGCTCAACCGCGAACGGCATCTGCATGCCCTGCTCGCCTGCGGCCTGCTGGCAACCTCGACGCTGATGTTCCCGCGGGTGCTACTGGAGGTCGGGTTGATCAACGCAAAACTGCTGCCGCAGTTGATCTGGCCCCTGGCGACGACGGCTTCGCTGTATGCCGCCGGTGCATTCTTCTACTACCGCAGCGCCAGCAGCCAGCTCGACGAAAGCGCCGAACCGCCACTGAAAAACCCGTTCGAACTGGGCCCGGCGCTGCGCTTCGGCGCACTCTTGCTGCTGATCGTGTTAGTGCTGGAAGCGGCACGGAATTGGTTCGGCGATACCGGCGTGTACCTGGTGGCGTTGCTCTCCGGCCTGACCGATGTGGACGCCATCACGCTATCCCTGGCGCGTAGCGCCGAGGCCGATTTGAACGCCCAGGTGGCGGTGCAGGGAATCTTCCTCGCGGTGCTGAGCAATAGCCTGATGAAAGGCCTGCTGATCGCCCTGATCGGCGGCCGTCGGTTGGCCTTGCGTACGCTGCCGGTCATGGCCGCGGGACTGCTGGCGGGTTTGGCGGTGCTGCTATTGCTATAGCACCGGCTATTCCTCGCTGGCGCTTTCCTCGAAATGCGGCATGCCGGCGGCGCGTTCCAGCGCCTCGGTGGGCAGGCTTTTACTGGCGCGGGCGCCGAGCAGCTTGAGGTTCTCGACCCGGCTGACGATATTGCCGCGGCCGTCGCTGAGCTTGTTGCGCGCCGCGGCGTAGGCTTTGTCGAGCTGCTGCAAGCGCGCGCCGATTTCGTCGAGGTCCTGGATAAAGGCGACGAATTTGTCGTACAGGGCCCCTGCCCGTTCGGCGATCTCCCGGGCGTTCTGGCTTTGCCGTTCCTGGCGCCACAGGCTGTCGATCACCCGCAGCGTGGCGAGCAAGGTGGTCGGGCTGACGATCACGATATTCTGTTCGAAAGCCTCCTGGAACAAGCCGGCATCGACCTGCAAGGCGGCGGCGAAGGCCGCTTCGATGGGCACGAAGAGCAAGACGAAATCCAGGCTGTGCAGCCCCTCCAGACGTTGATAGTCCTTTAGCGACAAGCCTTTCAAATGGCTACGCAGCGACAGCACATGCTGCTTGAGCGCCAATTGACGTTCGCCGTCGGTTTCGGCCACTACATATTGCTGATAGGCGGTAAGGCTGACCTTGGCATCGACCACCACCTGCTTGTCGCCGGGCAGCCGGATCACCACGTCCGGCTGGAAGCGCTCGCCGTCGGCGCTTTTCAGGCTGACCTGGGTCTGGTATTCACGGCCGTTTTGCAATCCGGCATGTTCCAGCACCCGTTCCAGCACCAGCTCGCCCCAGTTACCCTGGATTTTCTGCCCTTGCAGCGCGCGGGTCAGGTTGGTCGCCTCGTCGCCCAGGCGTTGGTTGAGCTGCTGCAAGCGCTCCAACTCCTTGCCCAGGGAAAAGCGCTCGCGGGCTTCCTGCTGGTAGCTTTCCTCGACGCGCTTTTCGAACGACTGGATGCGCTCCTTAAGCGGGTCGAGCAACTGGCCCAGGCGCTGCTGGCTGGTTTCGGCGAAACGCGGCTCGCGCTCGTCGAAGATTTTCCCGGCCAACTCGGCGAACTGCGCGCGCAACTCGTCGCGCGAGCCTTGCAGGTCGTTCAGGCGTTGCTGATGGTTTTCCTGCTGCTCGCGCAACTCGGCGCTCAAGGCCGCGCGCTCGGCGCCCAGGCGGCGTAACTCGGCTTCCTGCTGCTCGCGCTCGCTGTGCCAGGCTTGGGCACTTTCCCGCGCCACCAGCCGCTCGTGCTGCAGCAACTCGGTTTCGCGGCGCAAGGCGGCCAGCTCGGCTTGCTGGTCGGCTTTGATTTCGAGGATATCGGCGACTTCCTGACGGCAGCCGTCGAGCTGCGCGCTCAGGCCGGCCTGGGCCAGCTGCGCGCTGCCCAGACGCTCCTGCAGCAGGCTGCATTCGAGTTGCAGGCTGGCGGCTCGGCGCTGCAGCGACCAGGCCAAGAGCAGCAGGGGCACGGCCGCGGCGACGAGACCGAGCAACAGGGCCGGCAGTTGGATGGCTAAATCGATTGACATAAACGGCTCCGCGCAGGTTGCCCGGCAGTATACCCAGGCCCGTGCGGAGCGGTCAGGAGGGTATCAGCGGCTGTTCAGCAGACGCCTGGCTTCCGGCGAGCCTTGCGCGGCGGCCAGTTCCAGCCAGTGCCGTGCCTGTTGCGGTTCGTTATTGTCGGGCAGGCTGTAGAGCCGCCCCAGTTCCAACTGCGCAACGCTATCGCCAGCGCGGGCGGCCTGGCGCAGCATTTCAAAGCCGATGCGCCGGTCGCGGGGGTTGTTGCCGCAATCGCAACAGAGCAAACGGCCCAGGCGGCTTTGCGCCGACACCACGCCGTTGAGTGCCGGTTGCTTGAGCAAGCGCCCGGCGAAACGTTTAACGCTGGTTGCATGACCCAGGCGCGGACTGTCCAACAACCACAGTGCGACACGCAGCG
>CBIHQF010000389.1:0-4493 GCA_966211665.1 uncultured Pseudomonas sp.
CGTCAGCGATTTGCTCAGTCGTCCGGATCGCCTGCTCGGCACCATCCTGATCGGCAATAACTTCGTCAATATCCTCGCCTCCTCCATCGCCACGGTTCTGGCGATCAAGCTATGGGGCGAAGCCGGCATCGCCATCGCCACCATCGGCCTGACCCTGGCGCTGCTGATTTTCGGCGAGATCACACCGAAAACCCTGGCCGCCCTGCACCCGGACAGAGTGGCCTACCCGTTCAGCCTGCCGCTGCTGCTCCTGCAAAAGCTGTTCTACCCGCTGGTGATCATGCTCGGCTGGATCAGCAACGGCTTGCTCCGGCTGCTCGGCATCGATCCGGCCAGCAAGCATAGCGACAGCCTGACCACCGAAGAATTGCGCAGCGTGGTGCGCGAGTCCGGACATGAATTGCCGAAGAACCGCCAGAGCATGCTGCTGGGCATCCTCGATCTGGAGCGGGTGACGGTCAACGACATCATGATTCCGCGTAACGAAGTGACCGGCATCGATCTGGAAGACGATATCGAGACGATCATCAGCCAACTGACCACCACCACCCATACACGCCTGCCGCTATTCCGGCACGACATCAATCAGGTCGAAGGCATCGTGCACATGCGCCAGATCGCCCGCCTGATGAACAACAACCAACTGACCAAGGACGCCCTGCTCGCTGCGTGCAACGACCCCTACTTCGTGCCCGAAAGCACACCACTGTCCACGCAGTTGATCAATTTCCAGAAAGAGAAACGCCGTATCGGCATCGTCGTCGACGAATACGGCGATGTGATCGGTATCGTCACCCTGGAAGATATTCTCGAAGAGATCGTCGGCGATTTCAGCAACCAAAGCGCGCTACGCAGCCCGGATATCCATCCGCAGGAAGACGGCACCCAGGTGATCGATGGCGCCGCCTATATTCGCGAGGTGAACAAGGCGCTGGATTGGCACTTACCCTGCGACGGCCCGAAAACCCTAAATGGCCTGATCACCGAGGTACTGGAAAGCATTCCTGATAGCGCCGTGTGCCTGGCGATCGGACCTTATCGCCTGGAAATCTTGCAATCCTCGGAAAACCGCGTGAAAAGCGTCAGGGCCTGGCAAACCAGTACTACGCCGGAATCGAAGGTGGAGGCGGAATAAGCGTCTCGGCAAGCCCCTCGGCCCAGACCCGGTATCCCTCGCGCGAAGGATGGTAGCCATCGGACGCCAGATATTCGGCGGAAAACCGCAGTTGCAACGAGCAATATTCAGCCGCCGAATCCGCTGCGACCTGGCGCAAGGCCGTATCGAGCATAGCGGCGCGTGCGCCCAACATCGAACGCAACAACCAAGGCAAGGCGCTGAAATGCTGCATCGGCGCCACTGCGCTGAACGCGACGCGCGCGCCGCCAGCCGAGAAACGCGCGGCCAGGCTGCGCAGTGCACCCTGCCAGCGGCGAAGCGAACTGAGCCCCGTGGTATCGTTGACGCCGAACACCAACAGCACCAGATCAGCCTTTTCGTCCGCCACTTGCGCGGTCAGGCGCTCATACGCTTGCGTCGCGGTGATGCCGTTTTCGCCGCAGGCACGCCAAGCCACCGGTCGCCGCTGGCGTCTCGCCAAGGCTACAGCCAACTGACCGACCAACCCCTGCTCCTGAGTCTCGGCGCCGACACCGGCGACCGTGGACTCCCCCAGCACCAGCAAGCGCAGAGGCTCGCCGGGCCAGTCGGCACCCGCCAGGCCACGCTGCGCGCCGGCCGCCGCGGGCAAACGCAACGCATGCCGACGGGTATGCAACGCCAGCGGCAGCAATACCGGCAGCAGCAGACAGAGCGCCAGCCACCAAACACCCCCGCGCCAGCGGTTCACGACTTATAACTCGATAACCACCGCCTGCGCCGCACGGGTCGCTTTAGCGCGCGCCGCCGCCAGCGACTCGCCGCGCGCCAGGGCCACGCCCATGCGTCGCTGACCATTGACCTCGGGCTTGCCGAATAGACGCAAGGCCGTGTCCGGCTCGGCCAGAGCGGCGGCCAGGTTGCCGAAGGCGACCTGCCGCGATACGCCTTCGACCAGCACCACCGCGGAAGCCGAAGGCCCGAACTGGCGGATAGCCGGGATCGGCAAGCCGAGAATCGCCCGCGCATGCAGAGCGAACTCGGACAGGTCCTGGGAAATCAGGGTGACCAGACCAGTATCGTGGGGGCGTGGCGAAATCTCGCAGAACCACACTTGATCGCCTTTGACGAACAGCTCGACGCCGAACAGCCCGCGCCCGCCCAATGCCCCCGTGACCGCCAACGCAATGCGTTCGGCCTCCTCGCGCGCTTTGGCGCTCATCGGCTGCGGCTGCCAGGACTCCTGATAGTCGCCCTTGACCTGGCGGTGCCCGACAGGCGCACAGAAGCTGGTGCCGCCGGCATGGCGCACGGTGAGCAGGGCGATTTCGTAATCGAAGTCGACGAAGCCCTCGACAATCACCCGACCTTTGCCGGCCCGGCCGCCGGCCTGGGCGTAATCCCAGGCGGCCTGCAGATCATCCGGGCCTTTGAGCAACGATTGGCCCTTGCCGGAGGAGCTCATGATCGGCTTGATCAGACAGGGAAAGCCGATCTCCGCCACGGCATCACGACAGGCCTCGAAGGAATCGGCAAAGCGGTAGGGCGAGGTCGGCAAGCCCAACTCCTCCGCCGCCAGGCGACGTATCCCCTCGCGATTCATGGTCAGCTGCGCGGCCCGCGCGCTGGGAATCACGGTGAAACCTTCGCGTTCCAGCTCGACCAGGGTGGCGGTGGCGATGGCTTCGATTTCCGGCACTATGTAGTGCGGCTGTTCCTGCTCGATCACCGCGCGCAACGCCGCGCCGTCGAGCATATCGAGCACATGGCAGCGGTGCGCCACCTGCATGGCCGGGGCATTGGCATAACGATCGACGGCTATTACTTCGACGCCGAGGCGCTGCAACTCGATCACCAGCTCCTTACCCAGCTCACCGGCGCCACACAACAACACGCGGGTCGCGCTCGGCGACAAAGGGGTTCCGATACGCGACATGGCTATTCCTCGAGCGCAGGGGATTAAAAATGGAAAGAACTTACAGCAGCACGCCTTTGGCTTCGGCTCGCGCATGACAGCGCTGCAGCACCTGACGGCGCTCGGCGTTGTCCATGCGGCTCCAGCGGGTGATCTCCGCGACATTGCGCTGGCAGCCGATACAGATGTCCTCATCGTCCAGTGCGCAGACATGCACACAGGGGGAAGCGACCGGACGTTCTTGTTCGCTCACTCGTCCTGCTCCGCCAGTTCGCGGGCATAGCGCTGTGCGTTGTGCACATAGTGGGCGGCGCTGGCTTCGAGCATTTTCTTCTGCTGCTCGTTGAGCTCGCGCACCACCTTGCCGGGCGAGCCCATAACCAGGGAGCCATCGGGAATTTCCTTGCCTTCGCCGATCAGGCTATTGGCGCCGATGATGCAGTATTTACCGATTTTGGCGCCGTTGAGCACCACCGCGTTGATTCCGATCAGACTGTATTCGCCCACGGTGCAGCCATGCAGCATAGCGTTATGGCCAATAGTGACGCCCTTGCCGATATTAAGCGGGAAACCCATATCGGTGTGCATCACCGTACCGTCCTGCACGTTGCTGTTTTCGCCGATATGGATCAACTCATTGTCGCCGCGCAGCACGGCGTTGAACCAGACGCTGGCGCCCGGCTCGAGCTTGACCTTGCCGACCAGCGTGGCATTGGGCGCGACCCAACTATCAGGATGCGCCTCGACATGGGATTGCCCCAAGCGATATTTCATTCGGTACTCCTCGCTCGCAGATCAGACGTTTTCGCTGGGTTGCTTGAAATGCGCCGGAGGCCTATGCAGATCGATACCGGCGTCGTAAACCAGGTTGACCAACTCGACCAGCATTATCGCCGTCAAACCCCAGATTTTGTATTCGCCATAGCGGTAACTGGGCACGTACCAACTGCGCCCGAAGTAATCGATGCGATGGGTGGTTTCCCGCGGGTCTTCGCGGAAGAACGCCAACGGCACGGCGAACACCGCGGCGATCTCGCCGTCGTTGGCCCGGTAATCGACGAAATCGGGCACCAGCCCGACATAGGGTGTGACCTGGATACCATGCAGCGAGATCAACGTACTCAACGGGCCCACGACTTCGACCAGGCCTGGCGGCAAGCCGATTTCCTCTTCGGCCTCGCGCAATGCGGTACGGATCAGATCGAGGTCTTCCGGGTCGCGTCGCCCGCCCGGGAAAGCCACCTCGCCGCCATGGGTCGACAGACCGCTGGCGCGCAAGGTCAGCACCACCTCGGGTTCGTCGCTGCGGGTAATCGGCACCAATACTGCCGCCTCGGGGTAGGCGCAGTCGGCATGCAAAAGATGCGGGCTATAGCCACGTATGCGATGGAGTAGATCGTCCAGCATGGGCATTCTCGGTCTTTATTCTAGGGTCTGTTGCCGTTTCATCGCGACCGCGCCGGAGCCTGTTTTAGCGCGAGG
>CBIHQF010000390.1:0-4488 GCA_966211665.1 uncultured Pseudomonas sp.
GGCCCTTTATAAGCCGGGCCTATTACCCAACCGTCCGGTCGCTGGTCGCAAGCGTGAAGGACGGTTTGGTTATTTTGGAGAAGTGAAATGACTGTTGAATTTGCCCTGAATGCCGAAGTGCGTTCCGACCTGGGGAAAGGTGCGAGCCGCCGCCTGCGTCGTAACGTCGCCATGGTTCCCGCCGTAATCTACGGTGGCGAGAAAGCCCCGCAATCGATCAGCCTGCTGGCCAAAGAACTGGCCAAGCTGCTGGAAAACGAAGCGGCTTTCAGCCACGTTCTGACCCTGAACGTAGCCGGCAGCAACGAAAGCGTCCTGATCAAAGCGCTGCAGCGCCACCCGGCAAAAGGTTTCGTCCTGCATGCCGACTTCGTTCGCGTCGTCGCCGGCCAGAAGCTGAGCGCTCACGTTCCCCTGCACTTCATCAACCAGGAAACTTCGGTTGGCGTGAAGCAGCAAGGCGGCGAAGTGTCCCACACCCTGGTCGAAGTCGAAGTTTCCTGCCTGCCGAAAGACCTGCCGGAATTCATCGAAGTCGACATGGCCGCCGTTGAAGTTGGTCAGATCGTTCACCTGGCCGACCTGAAACTGCCGAAAGGCGTCGAGCTGGTTGCACTGGCTCACGGTAACGACCTGGCAGTGGCCAACATCCACGCCTCCCGCGTTGCTAAAGACGAAGGCGCTGCAGAGTAAATCTCGCAGCATCGGAAACCAGCTCGGCATACGATTCTGCCGAGCTATTTCCACAAAAGGGCTCCTGACATGACCGCCGTACAACTGATCGTTGGCCTGGGTAACCCCGGCCCCGAATACGACCAGACCCGGCATAATGCAGGGGCCCTTTTCGTTGAGCGCCTGGCCGACAGCCAGCGTATCAATCTGAGTCTCGACAAAAAGTATTTTGGTCTGGTTGGCAAATTCAACCATCAGGGCCGCGATGTTCGCCTGCTGATCCCCACCACTTTTATGAACCGCAGTGGCCAATCCGTCGCGGCATTGGCGAATTTCTTCCGCATTCCGCCGGAAGCCATTCTGGTGGCCCACGACGAACTCGATATGCCGCCAGGCGTCGCCAAACTCAAACAGGGTGGCGGGCACGGCGGGCATAACGGGCTGCGCGACATCATCGCCCAGCTCGGCAATCAGAACAGTTTTTACCGCCTGCGGCTTGGCATCGGCCATCCCGGGCACGCCAGCATGGTCTCCAACTTCGTCCTCGGCCGCGCCCCACGTGGCGAGCAGGAACTGCTGGATACCAGCATCGACTTCGCCCTCGGCGTGTTGCCGGAAATCCTCGCAGGGGATTGGAGCAAAGCGATGCACAAGCTGCACAGCCAGAAAGCCTCCTCTTAACTCTTTACCGCCATTTCGCGCGAGGGACACACCATGGGATTCAACTGCGGCATCGTCGGCCTGCCCAACGTCGGCAAGTCCACCCTGTTCAACGCCCTCACCAAGTCCGGTATCGCCGCGGAGAACTTCCCCTTCTGCACCATCGAGCCGAACAGCGGCATCGTGCCGATGCCCGATCCGCGCTTGCAGGCCCTGGCCGAGATCGTCAAGCCCGAGCGGGTATTGCCGACTACCATGGAGTTCGTCGACATCGCCGGCCTGGTCGAAGGCGCCTCCAAAGGCGAAGGCCTGGGCAACAAATTCCTGGCCAATATCCGCGAAACCGATGCCATCGCCCATGTGGTGCGCTGCTTCCAGGACGACAACGTGATCCATGTGGCCAACAGCGTTGACCCCAAGCGCGACATCGAGATCATCGACCTCGAACTGATCTTCGCCGACCTCGACAGCTGCGAGAAGCAACTGCAGAAAGTCACCCGCAACGCCAAAGGCGGTGACAAGGACGCGGTCGCGCAAAAAGCGCTGCTGGAAAAGCTGATCCCGCATTTCAGCGAAGGCAAGCCGGCGCGCACCCTGCTCAAGACCCTGGGCGACGACGAGAAGCAGCTGGTACGCGGCTTCCACCTGCTCACCAGCAAACCGGTGATGTATATCGCCAACGTCGCCGAAGACGGCTTCGAGAACAACCCGCTGCTCGACGTGGTGCAGGCCATCGCCGACGCCGAAGGCGCGCCCGTGGTGCCGGTGTGCAACAAGATCGAGGCGGAAATCGCCGAACTGGACGACGGCGAGGAGAAGGACATGTTCCTCGAAGCCCTGGGCCTCGAAGAGCCCGGCCTCAATCGCGTGATTCGCGCCGGCTACGAGCTGCTCAACCTGCAGACCTACTTCACCGCCGGGGTGAAGGAAGTGCGCGCCTGGACAGTGAAAGTCGGCGCCACCGCCCCGCAGGCCGCCGCCGTGATCCACACCGACTTCGAAAAAGGCTTTATCCGCGCCGAAGTCATCGCCTACAACGACTTTATCCAATACAAGGGCGAAGCCGGCGCCAAAGAAGCCGGCAAATGGCGCCTGGAAGGCAAGGAATATATCGTCAAGGACGGCGACGTCATGCACTTCCGCTTTAACGTCTAAGCGTTACCGGCTTCGAACATAAGCCCCGCTCTGCGGGGCTTATGCGTTTCTACACGGCAGAAATGTCAGTGCGCAGCGCACTCGAAGCCGTAGGAGGTCCGACCTCGGGGCGAGCTTTATCTGCAAGGCCTACGACCTTGTAGGGTGGATGACGCTTTATCCATCCACCACTAATAGCGACGGCGGATGAAAAAGGCGTCATCCACCCTACCCGGCTTGCCAGGGCAGCCCTGCGGGCTGCATTCGCCGCGGGGCGCGCCTCCTACGAGTTACGCGGCATTACCCGTACAAGCCTGGATGCAATACGAGGGAGGCTTTGATGCCTCGTCGGGCTTCGCGAGTTCAGCGCCAACCTACGCAGCTTCCGTAGCCTGGATAAGCCTTGGCGCAATCCGGGATCGTTGCCCCGGATTGCACCGCGTCCGCGGCTTATCCGCTACGGGCAAGGCCGCGCGCTCCGGACGGCTTAAAGCTTGCCCGCCTGCCACTCCGCTTCTCGATTGGCCAGGGCCTGGGCAATGTCGTCGAGCTGATGAGACTCCAGCTCTTCCGGCAATGGGTCGAGCCCGACACTGGCGAACAACTGGCCATAGGCGTTGCGCAAATCTGCATAGGCCAGGTCGCGACGCAGGTTGGCTTGCAGCAGGTTCAACTCGCCCTGGATCAACTCCAGCTCACCGATACCCTGGGCCTGGTGGCGGTTGCGCAGCTGCTCGGCAATCTGCTGATCGAGGGCCGCCAATTGCTTGCTGGTGGTGAATTGACGGGCAGCCTCCTGAAGGTTGGCATTGGCCACATAGAGCTGCGCCAATATGGCCATCGACATCGCCTGACGGCGCATCGTCACCACCTCCTCGTTGGCCTCCGCCACATCGATGGCCGCGGGTGCCGAGAGCACGTTGAACAGGTTCCAGGTGACCTTCACGCCGTAGTCGGCCCAGCTCTGATTAACCAGGAAGGAGTTGCTGTCGTAATGCCCACCCAGGGAGAACTCCAGGCCTGGCAACATCCGCAGCATCGCCTTACGGGTTTCCGCCGCGCCTATACGAGCCTGATAATCCTGCTCACGCAATTCGGGACGATTGATCAACGCCTCCTGCTCGAGTACCGCCATGTCCATCTCGAGTGTAGGCATCGGGTAATCGGTCGACGCCTCCGCCAACTCGAACTGCGTGCCCATGGGCAGATTGATCAGAGCCGCCAATTCCGTCTTGGCCAGGGACAAGGCGCGCCGCTGTTGCTCTAGTTGACGGGTCGCCTCGATCAGGGCGCGCTGATAGCCGAGGGATTGCACCGGGTCGCCGATACGTTGCTCGCTCATACGCAGGCTGTTCTGCCTGGCCTGGTCGACCCGCGCCATCTGCTGGTCGATCTGGGTCAGCAGGCGGTCGGCGGCCATCGCCCGCCAATAAGCCGAACGCACGTCCTGGATGATGGTGTGCAGCACTTTGCGTCGGCGCTCCTGCACGATCAGGCGCTGATCGCCCTGCTGCTGAGCGCTGACATAGCTGACACCAAAGTCGAGGACGTTCCACACCATGGTCAGGTCGCCCACCTCGCGGTCGCGGTCCTGCGAGGTCGAGGGTTCCAGGGACTGGGTGCCGGTGCGGATACTGCGGCTGCTGGATGCGCTGACATTATTACGCCCGGCATAGCCGGCATCCAACGCCATACGCGGCAGCATATCGAGGCGGGACAAATCCACTTGGCGTTCGGCCATGGCTTCTTCCATGACCTTCAAACGCGCTTCAAGGTTGTACTTGACCGCGCGGGCCATGGCCTGATGCAAGGTCAAAGGTGCGCTCAACGGCTCCTGCCCGCTGAACATGTTAGCCAGATCGGCCTGAGCCCGTTGCTCGCTAACGGCGCGATCGATCGGCTGGCTGGGGTTTGACCGGGGCGTCCTTCCTGTCCTCCCTGTGAGCCGAAGGCTCATGGGGAGGGGGACCGGACGCAGTCCGGTGGAGGGGCATTCCGGCGCTGCTGGGCCCGCCCCCCCGC
>CBIHQF010000391.1:0-4485 GCA_966211665.1 uncultured Pseudomonas sp.
GTGGTGCGCGGTCCAGCAGGCTGCTGTCCTGCTGCTCGACCAGCGCATCGGGGTTGCTCGCCTGGCTGAGCAGACGGTCGAGGGCGTCGAGGTTGCCGGCCAGGGCGTTGAGCGAGCGCAACAGGTGGCGCCAGGCCGGATTGCTCTGCACGCGCAGGTGTTCCAGGGATTGCTGCAAGTCCTCCAGCGCCTGGTGGCAGAGCACGCGGTAAGCGAACGGCTGGCGCAGCTCGATGGCCCGGGCCAGGCGCTGGCAGCCTTCGCCATGCAGGCGGATCAAGCGTTGGCAGCGGAACAACACATCGCTGTGGAAGAACGCCTGGGCCAGTTCGTTGTAAGGGTAGTGCGAGGAGCTGGCGCGTTCGTGGATGTCCTGGGCGAGGAAGTACAGCTTCAGATAGCGGCTCACTTGCGGCCCCGGCCGACCGTTGTCGACGCGGTGCATGATGGTTTCCTTGGCGGCGTTCAGCGCCGCCACCACCTGGCCGTTCTGCTTGGCCAGGACCAGGCGCCGCTCCGTCACGTCGAGATCGCGTAGCGGTTCGAATAGCGCGGCCTTGAGCTTTAGGTAGTGGCCCAGTTCGCGAAACAGCCGGGCCAGGCTGTGCTGCACCGGCTGGTTGGCGAACAGCGCCTGCCAGATCACCGACAGCAATCCGTACCAGGCGGCACCGGCCACCAGCAGCAGCGGTTGCAGGCTGAACCCGGCGCTGCCGCCGCGCTGCTCCACGCCGATCATGCTGTAGATCGCCAGAATCAGAGTGGCCCAGCCGAGCGTGGCATAGCGTTCGCCGAGGGCGCCGAGCATGGTCAGGGCGAAGCTCGACAAGGCCAGGGCGCCGACGAACAACCAGGGATAGGGGAACAGCAATTCCACCGTATAAGCCGCGGCGCTGAAGCACAGCAGCGTCACCAGCAACGCGCCGAGCCGGCCTTGCCAGCTGTCGTCGGTCTCCGCCAGGGCGCTGGCGATCACCCCGAGAAACAGCGGGATCAGCGCCTGCATCCAGCCCTGCGACCAGCACAACGCCAGGCTACCGCTCAGCGCGATGAATACGCGCAGGCTGTAGCTGAACTTATCCATGGCCCAGAGGCGGCGCAGAGAATGGCTGAGTTGGGAGGCGGGCATCCGAACGACCTTAATGCGGCGGCAAATAGTGAGCAGACTAACGGAATATAAGGACGTTCGGCAGTCGTCTTCGGACACCAGTTCTATGAAGCAATGGAGGCGAGGAGCGAGTCTAGCGATAGTCGTATGACCAACGCCCGATCAGCAGCAATACCGCATAGCGCTTGTTGGGTTACGCGGCGGCCGACGACGATGTCGCTACTTAAACTGCAATAATCGCCGCTAACCCAACCTACTCGCCTATAGATCTTATGTTTATCTGCAAGGCCTACCAGAGCGCTGCCTGGTAGCCCGGATAAGCCTTGGCGTAATCCGGGATCGCCCCGGATTGTGCCGCGTTCGGGGCACTGGTTTGCGTATCGCGGCCAAGGCCGCTCCTCCCGACGCCAACCGCACTATTGCCGATAGCGTAGGAGCGGCCTTGGCCGCGATCCTTGTCGCTCCTGCTCTTATGCCGAGGCTTTGCCCCTGACCAGTTACCTTGAACTTGCCGCGCCGCCTGGGTGACTTATCAATATGCAGCCGCCGCGCTCCAGCCTGATGCAGTCCACCCAGGCGCTTTAACCAAGAAGGTGGCTAAAGGGAGGACTTTTGAGGGTTTCGTTGCTACGCCAATGGTGCCTGGCGCTGGGTCTGCTGCTGGCGTCGGCCGGGCTGCTGGCCGCTCCGGCGCCGGTGGTGGAGTTGCGCGTCGAGGGGGCGATCGGGCCGGCGAGCGCCGATTACGTGGTGCGCGGCCTGTCCCGGGCGGTCGAGCAGGGCGCGCAATTGGCGGTGTTGAGCATCGACACCCCGGGCGGTCTGGACAGCGCGATGCGCGACATCATCAAGGCCATCCTCGCCAGCCCCATCCCGGTCGCCAGCTATGTCGCACCCAGTGGTGCGCGAGCGGCCAGCGCCGGCACCTACATTCTCTATGCCAGTCATATCGCGGCGATGGCGCCGGGCACCAACCTGGGTGCGGCGACGCCGGTGGCGATCGGCGGCATGCCCGGTGCGCCGCCGCAAGAGGAAAAACCCGCCGCCGACAAGGACAAAGACGGCAAAACGCCCGAGGCGGAGGACAAACCGGCGGCGCCGGGCGATGCCATGAGCAAGAAACAGATCAACGATGCCGCCGCCTATATCCGCGGCCTGGCGCAGATGCGCGGGCGTAACGCCGAATGGGCCGAGCGGGCGGTACGCGAGGCGGTCAGCCTGGCCGCCGAGGAGGCGCTGGAGCTCAAGGTAATCGACTACCTGGCCAGAGATCTGGATGCGCTGCTCGAACAGCTGGATGGCAAAAGCTTCACTGCCGCCGGGCGCGAACTCACGTTGGCCACCGCGGGCGCGGCGGTGATCGAGCAGGCGCCGGACTGGCGCACGCGGATGTTGGCGGTGATCACCAATCCCAGCGTGGCGCTGCTGTTGATGATGATCGGGGTCTACGGGCTGATCTTCGAATTCTCCAACCCAGGCACCGGGATCGGCGGCGTGCTCGGTGGCATCAGCCTGGTATTGGCGCTGTACGCCTTGCAGTTGCTGCCGGTGAACTACGCCGGCGTCGCCCTGATTCTGCTGGGTGTCGCCTTTATCGCGGCCGAGGCGTTCGTGCCGAGTTTCGGCGTGCTCGGTTTCGGCGGGGTGGTGGCCTTCTGCCTGGGCGCCTTGATCCTGATCGATACCGAGGTGCCAGGGTTCGGCATTCCCTTGTCGCTGATCCTGACCCTGGGCGTGGTCAGCGGCCTGACGGTTTTCGCCATCGTCAGCATGGCGCTGCGGGCCAGGAAGCGTGCCGTCTATGGCGGCGACAACGAACTGCTCGGCAGCGTCGTGCCGATTTACGCGGTGCAAAGCGGCGACCCGCAAGAAGGTTGGGTCGAGCTGCGCGGCGAGCGTTGGCAAGTGCACAGCCAGTCGCCCTTGCAGGCCGGGCAGGAGGTGCGCGTTTTGGCTCGTCGAGGCCTGTCGCTGGAAGTCGCCGCGGTTGAACAACCCCCTTCACAAGGAGACTAGTCATGGGTTTCGAACTGAGCTTTTTCACCCTGGCGGTGCTGCTTATCGCGCTGCTGGCTTCGGCATTTCGCATCCTGCGCGAGTACGAGCGCGGCGTGGTGTTCCAGCTCGGGCGGTTCTGGAAGGTCAAAGGGCCGGGGCTGGTGATCATCATTCCGGGCATTCAGCAAATGGTCCGGGTCGATTTGCGCACTCTGGTGCTGGATGTACCGACCCAGGACGTGATCTCCCGCGACAACGTCTCGGTCAAGGTCAACGCCGTGGTCTATTACCGTGTGCTCGATGCGGAGAAGGCGATCATCCAGGTCGAGGACTACCATTCGGCCACCAGCCAACTGGCGCAGACCACCCTGCGCGCGGTGCTCGGCAAACACGACCTGGACGACATGCTGGCCGAACGCGAACAGCTCAACGACGACATCCAAAAAGTGCTGGATGCGCAAACCGATGCCTGGGGCATCAAGGTCTCCAACGTCGAAATCAAGCATGTCGACCTCGACGAGTCGATGGTGCGCGCCATCGCCAAGCAGGCCGAAGCCGAGCGCGAACGGCGCGCCAAGGTAATCCACGCCGAAGGCGAATTGCAGGCCTCGGAAAAACTCATGCAGGCCGCCGAAATACTCGGCCGCCAGTCCGGCGCCATGCAGCTGCGCTATATGCAGACGCTGAGCAATATCGCCGGCGGCAGCGAGCGTACCGCGACTGTGGTTTTCCCCATGCCGTTGGAGTTGTTGCAGGGCATCCCCTCGAAGTCTTAAATGGATTCCCGTTTCAGCCCCTGAAAAGCCGCTGGTTTAAGGCGGAATTCCCTGAAAGTGGCGAGCAATACAGGGGGTCCTAAGGCGCAGGGGGAATGAGCGTCTCCTAGACTTTCCGTGTGCACGTCTGTCTGGAGAACGTTATGCGTATCGGCGTACCCAAAGAAATCAAGAACCACGAATACCGCGTCGGCCTGACCCCGCAGTCGGTGGCCGAGTTGACGGCCCTCGGCCATGAACTCTGGGTCGAGACCCAGGCCGGCGCCGCCATCGGTTTCGCCGATGCCGATTACCGGGCCGCCGGCGCGCAGATCGCCGCCGACGGAGCGGCGCTGTTCGCCGCGGTGCAGATGATCGTCAAGGTCAAGGAGCCGCTGGCCGTCGAGCGCGCCCGGCTGCGTCCGCAGCATTGCCTGTTCACATACCTGCACCTGGCGCCGGATCGGCCGCAAACCGAGGAACTGATGGCCAGCGGCGCGACCTGCATCGCCTACGAAACCGTCACCGATGCCCACGGCCGCCTGCCGCTGCTGGCGCCGATGTCCGAAGTGGCCGGGCGTATGTCGATCCGGGCGACCTCGGGGATGATGTATTGGCTCTTGA
>CBIHQF010000392.1:0-4473 GCA_966211665.1 uncultured Pseudomonas sp.
CCTTAACATTGGGCAATTTCCGCTTCGACCCAGACGACTCATGAACGCCTATCCAGACAGCTGACAAACGGCCGTGATTTGGCAACCAGCGGTAGGACTTTCATGCAACTCTCGCAGTCTAAACGCCGGCAGCTCTACCGCCGGCGTTGTAGGTATTTCCGACGGTCGATGCTCTTTCGCTGCCGGATCGTAGCCAGGAGCGGCCAACGAAGTTCTCGCCATCTGTATGTATTAAAGGATGATCATCAAGATGACCCGCCATCGCCCTTTTCCATCTGTCAGCAAAATCTTTCTAACCGCTGCACTGCTCAACCTCGCAGCTCACCAAAGCCATGCCGAACTCGCGCCCAATCTTCCACCTGGCGGCAACTTCGCCCTGGAGAATTGGCGATTGGATATGCCGGTCGCAAATCCAACCACCGGCTTCCCGCTCAGTATCGCGCCCATGCATCTCCGCGGCCCGAACGGTTTCACCCTTGCGCCCTGGTTCCACACCGATACTGATGGCGCCATGACCCTATGGACCCCGGTTAACGGCACTACGATCGGCGGCTCCCGACACCCGCGCAACGAATTGCGCGAAATGCTCGATTCCAGTAACCACACGGTGACCTGGAACAGCCAAGGCAATGCCATTCTCGAAGCGAAGCTGCGTGTCATGCAGGTACCGCGCGACGGCATCCTGATCGTTGGCCAAGTGCATGGCTTCAATGCGGCGCCTCTGGTGCTGGTCTACTACCGCTATGATTTCGCCAAGCAAACCGGCAGGGTGATAACCAAGCTGCAAGGCACACCGGTGCTGGGCCCGCCCTATACCCAGCATGTGATCGCCAACAACGTCAAACTCGGCGATGCGTTCAGTTACCTGATCAAGGTGGAACGCCAGCCAGGTGGGCCGGCAGTCGCCTCGGTGTCGGCCAATAATGGCATCCCGGCGACCATGGTGATGGACCCCTCCTGGGATGGTATCGGCATGTACTTCAAGGCCGGTTCCTACCTGCACACCTATGGCACCAGCGGTACCGAAGGTGGGCTAGCGAAATTCTACTTATTGGCCACCAGCCATCCGGCCAATGGCCTATCAATCACCTCAGGCGAGACCCTGCCTCAGGCCGGGGTAAATATTCCTTACAGCCTTCAGTTGCTGTCCCGGGGTGGCGTGGGCGGTGGCACCTGGACGTTGGTCAGCGGCTTTCCGCCCGCAGGCCTGACGTTGCAGCTCAACGGAGTGATCGAGGGTACGCCGCTGCCCGGTGCCGCATCGCCGATTGCGAACGAGTTCATGGTGCGGGTGCGTGATGCCAACGGCAGCACCTACTCGAAGAAGCTCTCCATCCTGGTCAACCCCTGACTCCGCCGGCTGAGTGGCGTGCCATTTTCGCTGCTCAGCCGCACCGAACCGCTTGCCGGCTCTCAGCCGGAATAATCCAGTACCGTCCAGACCCGGCCGAGCGCTGCGCCGATCACGCAGCCGGCGTTATGCAGTTGTTGGTTGTTATGCAGCGACATCAGCGTGGTCACGCCGTCCGCGGCGTCGCTGCGTTCGGTCAACCACTGCACCCGGCCGCAATTCGGGGTTTCGATGACATAGCTGGCAGCGACCGCCGACTCTTGGCTGGGCAGCTTGATCACATCCACCACAGTGCCCCGCTCTTCCACCCGTTTGCCGTCAGACACCAGCACCGCCCAGGCCTGACTGTTTTCGATCACCAGGTAAGTGCCGTTGACCTTGGGTTGCTCCGCTTGCGGCTGAGGCTGGACACAGCCGCTCAACAGGCCCAGTAGCACAATTGTCATCACTATCTGTTGCATTGTTATGTGCTCCTCTGCAGCACCTCCGACGGTTCGATTCGTATCTGGCCGGAGGCGATGGGTGAGTGATGGCTGAAGTCGTAGGCTTACTATTATCGAATACTGTTTATTTGTACAGTACTTTTAGATTACCCTGTCGACAGGATCAACCCGAGCGAAATGCAGCGCCAGATGCGGGAACGAGCGTGCCGCCATGACCACCTAAAGCACGCCCACCTAACAGGCCGTTGGAAAACGCCGTCTCGGCAACGTAGGTAGTTTTTCAACAGCCTGTTAAAGAAAGTGGCGCAGCCCCGGCCGGATCTGGTCTACCCACGACGCCCCCAGGAGAACAAACCATGCTCGACGTATTGCAGCTAAAAAACAGCGTGAATCACATGCCACTGGAAAAAGTTCGCGCAACGGTCGCCGAACTGCACCTTGAAGGCATCGTGACCGAAGGACGCAGCCCCTTTAACCGCGTGCATTTCAATACCTGCTTCGCTGAAATCGAAGCCTTGTTGCAACGCGCCGGGTACCACAAGCAGTTGGATGTGGTCGGTTACCAGGGGCTGGCTTATGCCATGTTCGATCCGGCGCGCTGGGACGCCGTGGACGTATTGAAATGGCTGAAGGAGTTCGTCGAAGAGAAGCAGTCGCGTTCGCTCGCCCAGCAGCAGAGCTTGACTGTATGACCCATCGAGCGCGCCCTGCATCCGGTACTCTTGGGCTCGCCATGGAAATCGAACCAAAAACGCTCAGGCCACCGCGATCGTGCACTGCAACGGTCGCGGCATTGGCTATCGCAACGCCGCGACCCGCCAACCCGCAGCAGCCAAGCTTCTAACAATCAAGATTAGAAATTACATCTAATTAATTGATATATAAGCATTTAAAATACTGAAAAACCTCATATTCGCCGCTCGACTTTCCTCACGCACGCCAATACGGCAGGCGCCCCGCGCAACTTGGCAAGCCCCTTGCTTATACCCCCTCAAGACACCAACACACGTCTTAGGATCGCCAACGGCGGTGATCGGGACGAATAGACAAAGACGTCAAAGACTCCTCGCCTTAACCGGCTGAGTGGTCGGCGACGTTTTTTTTCGTTTCTGATAATTGAGGAACCGTTATGCGTAACTCCACTGTTCGTCGCTCCTTACTGAAAAGCGCCCTGACCGGCCTCGGTTGCGCTGCCGCCATGTTGCTCTCGCCCATGAGCCTGCAACTCGCCCAAGCCGCCAGCCCGGAGAAAGACGAACTCAAGCTCGGCTTTATCAAGCTGACCGATATGGCGCCGTTGGCCATCGCCTACGAAAAGGGCTTTTTCGAAGACGAAGGCCTGTACGTCACCCTGGAAGCCCAGGCGAACTGGAAAGTGCTATTGGACCGGGTGATCACCGGCGAACTGGACGGTGCGCACATGCTCGCCGGCCAGCCTTTGGGGGCGACCATCGGTTTCGGCACCAAGGCCGATGTGGTCACCGCTTTCTCCATGGACCTCAACGGCAACGGCATCACCATGTCCAATGCCGTCTGGGAAGAAATGAAAAAGCACGTGCCGATGGAAAACGGCAAACCGGTGCACCCGATCAAGGCCGACGCGCTGAAACCGGTCATCGAGCAATACAAGGCCAAGGGTAAGCCGTTCAACCTGGGCATGGTCTTCCCGGTTTCCACCCACAACTATGAATTGCGCTACTGGCTGGCCGCTGGCGGTATCAGCCCGGGCTACTACGCGCCGGCCAAGGGCGACATCACCGGCACCCTCAACGCCGACGCCCTGCTCTCGGTCACTCCGCCGCCGCAAATGCCCGCCACCCTCGAGGCCGGCACCATCAGCGGTTATAGCGTGGGCGAGCCCTGGAACCAGGCCGCGGTGTTCAAGGGTATCGGCGTGCCGGTGATCACCGACTACGAAATCTGGAAGAACAACCCGGAGAAAGTCCTCGGTGTTTCCAAAGCCTGGGCCGACGCCAATCCGGAAACCCATAAGCGCATGGTCAAAGCACTGATCCGCGCCGGCATGTGGCTGGATGAGAACAACAACGCCAACCGCGAGGAAGCCGTGGAAATCCTCTCGCGTCCCGAGTATGTCGGCGCCGATGCCAAGGTGATCGCCAACTCGATGACCGGCACCTTCGAATATGAGAAGGGCGATAAGCGCGACGTACCCGATTTCAACGTGTTCTTCCGCCATCACGCGACCTACCCCTACTACTCCGACGCGATCTGGTACCTGACCCAGATGCGCCGCTGGGGCCAGATCGGCGAAGTCAAACCCGACAGTTGGTACTTCGATATCGCCAAGCAGGTGTACCTGCCCGCGGTGTACCGCAGCGCGGCGGACGAGCTGATCGCGGAAGGCAAGGCCAAAGCAGAAGACTTCCCCACTGCCAGCGAAGAAGGCTTCCGCGCGCCGACCAACGAGTTCATCGATGGCGTGACTTACGACGGGCGCAAGCCAAACGAGTACATCAATCAATTCAAGATTGGCCTGAAGGCCGACTCGGTTCTGTAACGCATCAACTGCCCTGGGAGCCGGACACTCCGGCTCCCCTCTGCTTCGAGGACAAGACGATGAGCAACCCGGCCGTCGCCCAGCCCATTCAAGACGCCCTGAAATCCGCCCGTAGCGCGGCCCTGAAACGCTGGTTACCCAGCGTACTGATGCCTGCGATC
>CBIHQF010000393.1:0-4471 GCA_966211665.1 uncultured Pseudomonas sp.
TGGGATTGGCAGATTTCGATCAACCTGATGGGCGTGGTCAAGGGTTGCAAGGCGTTCTTGCCGCTGCTCGAACGCAGCAAGGGCAAGATCGTCAACATCGCCTCCATGGCGGCGCTGATGCAAGGCCCGGCGATGAGTAACTACAACGTTGCCAAGGCCGGTGTGGTGGCATTGTCGGAGAGCCTGCTGGCCGAGCTGAAGATGCAGGAGATCGGCGTGCACGTGGTGTGCCCGTCGTTCTTCCAGACCAATCTGCTCGACTCGTTCCGCGGCCCGACGCCGGCGATGAAAGCCCAGGTCGGCAAGTTGTTGGAAAACTCGCCGATCAGCGCTGCGGATATCGCCCAGTACATGTACGAAGCCATCGCCAAGGGCGAATTCATGATTCTGCCCCATGAGCAGGGGCGCGCGGCTTGGGCGCTGAAGCAACATAATCCGCAGGCGCTCTATGACGAAATGGCCACGATGGCGGATCGCATGCGCAGCAAGTCCAGGTCGGAATAATTTATCTGTCCTATAGGTCAGTTTTTTCTGCCGTCAGCCTTGTTTGCCCGGCGGCCCGGCGTTAGGGTTGTTCATCCGGTCCGCCTGGCCGCCATGTCGTTGGTATTACCGTGAAATCTGTCCCGCGGGCCATGCTGTTGCTGGCTCTGGTGCTGGCTGCGATCAATTTGCGTCCTGGCATCACCTCGCTGGCGCCGTTGATCGAACGGATCGCCGAAGAACTGTTCCTGAGTCGTACGCTGATCAGCCTGACCACGGCGCTGCCGGTGCTGTGCATGGGGCTATTGGCGCCGTTCGCGCCGCGTCTGGCCATGCGCTTCGGCCTGGAGCGAACCATCGCCCTGTGTCTCGGGGTGATCGCCCTGGCGTTGCTGCTGCGTTTGGCCGGGCAGGTGAGTGCGTTGTTGATTGGCAGTGCGGTTTTATTGGGCGCGGCTATCGCTGTGGCCGGGCCGCTGTTGTCCGGGTTCATCAAACGTTATTTCGCCGGCCAGATGGGGCGGGTGGTCGGCTGGTATTCGTTGGGTATGGCTATCGGCGGTGCCAGCGGGGCGGTGCTGACGGTGCCGGTGACCCGTTTGCTCGGCGACGATTGGTCGCTGGGGCTGGCGTTCTGGGCGCTACCCGCGCTGATGGGGCTGGCGCTGTGGTGGCGGATGCCCAATCAGGTCGAACAGGAAGAGGTGGCCCAGGTCGGCGGCGGTTTGCCCTGGGGGCGGCCGCGGGCCTGGTTGATCAGTTGCTTTTTCGCCATCCAGGCCGGGTTGTTTTATGCCTTGGCGACCTGGGCCGTGGCACGTTATCACGAGGCCGGTCTGAGCCTGCTGCGCAGCAATACGTTATTCAGCCTGTCGATGCTAATGGGCTTGCCAAGCGCGTTTCTGCTGCCCTGGCTGGCGCAGCGTTTCCAGAACCGCTATGCCTTGCTGCTGGCGTGCGGCCTGCTGTCTTCGCTCAGCTTGGCGATGATCACCTTTGCCCCGACGCTGCTGCCGGAGCTGTGGGCGGTGTGCATCGGCTTCAGTCTGGGCGGCTCCTTTGCGTTGTCCTTGGTGCTGCCGCTGTACGAGGCCGGCTCGCCATTGGCGGTCAGTCGCTGGACGGCGATGATGCTGTGCCTGGGCTACTGCCTGGCCTGCTTGACGCCGATACTCAGCGGCTTGGCGCGGGATATGTCGGGTAATTATCAACTGCCTTTTATGGTGCTGACCGGCCTGGCGTTACTGATGACGGCGCTGGCTTGGCTGATGCGCCGCGGCCCGCGTCGGGCATAGGCTGATGCAGAGCTCAATTAGGCAAAGTTTCATAGCAGTTCCTTTCTTGCATCCCGACGCTGTGATAGAAGGCACCCTTGATTTGTTGGAGTGCCCGTGTGGAGTCCGAATCCATCGTCTATGGCTGTATCCGCGACTGGCCGTCCGAGAGTTCGGCAGAGAGTCGTGTGCGTCGCCAAATAAAAATCCACGTACTCGCCGAAATTCCCGCGGGCGCTGCAAGGTCGGTCCACGGCCGGGAAATGTTAGCCGCCAGCCAGCACCCGAGCGCCGGCTTGTACCAGACCCAGGTGATTCATTTCGGCGCCAGCTACCGCTCGATCGAATACGAGTGGAGCCTATGGGTCGCGCAGTTCGAAGCGCTGCTCAAGCGGCTGTATTGGACCAGCGCCGTGGTGCACCTGGAAACCGAATTGAACGGCACCCACACCTTCCGCTGGGAATCGGACAACGGCTTGCACAGCCCCCAGGAAGGCGAGCTGCGGGTGCGTTGCGCCTGGGAACGCGAGGGCGGGCTGCGCGGGTAGGGCGGCGATTCCTGTGGATCTAATCCGGGCTGGGTAGGTCGGGTTAGCGGCAACTATCGCGGTTGAGTCGTGATATCGCCATCGGCCGCCGCGTAACCCGACAAGGTCGCTAAAGTGTGGTCGCCAACTGGCGTGGATCGCCGTTGACCAGCGCGGTTCGACCAGCCCCGCGACCTTGTGGGTGATGCTTTATCCATTCACAAACGGCGATGGTGGAAGAGATCGCCAGTGTCTGTTTTTCCCGGATTTCATCCAGGCTACAAGAGCGGCGTGCGCGCGTTACAGGTCCGCCAGCCATTCCTTGGGCACGTCGCGTTTTAGCGCGAGCTGGCATTGTTGGCTCTCGGGGTCGAATACGATCACCGCTTCGCCTTTATCGAGCGCTTTGCGTACCCGTTGCACGCGGGTCTGCAACGGGGTCTCGTCGCCGTTGTCGGTGCCTTCGCGGGTGACGAAGTCTTCGATCAGGCGGGTCAGGGTGTCGGCTTCCAACAGATTGGCGGGGATCAGCACGGGGTCATACTCCAGAACACGGTGGCGATGCTAACAGGTCGTTGAAAAACTACCTACGTTGGCCCTTTTGATTAAAGAGATGGGCGTTAAAAACAGGCTGGAGCGCCAGCCCGGTCGGAAGCCGCTTGCGGCTAACGCGCGGAAGCAGTGGCCCGTAGGGCGAGTGAAACGAGTAATGCTCATTTACAGCACGTAAACTCGCGTGCGAGCCCAGTCCACTTGATTCGCTGCGCTCACCCTACGGGCCAGCCGTTGGCTGTTACTTCGCTGCGCTACGTTTCTCGCCTGTTTTTGCGGGACCGCCATCGGTATTGTCTTGCCGGCCTCGGCTCGGGCTTCCTGCTTCGCTCTACCTCTTGCATCCATGCAGTCGTCGCCTACGTTTTTCAACGGCCTGCTAACGCGTCGTTGGCTTACTGGCCACGATCAATTGTTGTGTGCGGGTTTATACAGATAACTTTCCAAGGTGCTGTACAGCTTCGCGCTATCCAGCGGCTTACCGAGAAAGTCGTCCATGCCGGCCGAGATGCCATGCTGACGGTGCTCGTCGAGGATATGCGCGGTCAATGCGATGATCGGCACGGCCGGCAGGCTTTGCTGGCGTTCCAGGCGGCGGATTTGCCGGGTGGCTTCGAAACCGTCCATCTCCGGCATCTCGCAATCCATCAAGATCAGTTGAATCGCTGCCGGATCGCGCTGGTATTCGCTGACAGCGGCCAGTCCATTGGTCACCAGCCGTACACTGTAACCGCGCTTTTTCAAGAAGCCCTGCACCACCATCTGGTTCACCGGGTTGTCTTCGGCTACCAGGATGCAGGGAGCGCCAGCGCTGTCGCAATGTACTTCCCGGACCGGGCTGCCGCGTTCGCCGAGCGGCTGCTCGTAGAGCTCGTGCAGGGCATGGCGCAAAGCGGTAATCGCCAGAGGTTGCGCCATGCTCACCAGGCGCATGCCCTCGCTCGGTACGACTTGTTGGCATTGCTCCGGGGCGCACAACAGCAATACCCGCTGGCCGGGTTGGATTTGCGGGCGCAGCGAGTCCAGCCAGTATTGAACACTGCCGGGCCAGGGCGCCATCAGCACCAGCAAGGGCGGCGTGACGAAGTCTTCCAGGTACTCATGCAGGCGTTCCGGTCTCAGGCAACGTTCGGTACGCATGCCCCAGCGCCCGAGTATCCGGCTCAGGGCGTCCAGGCCCTGGCTATCGAGGGAACCGAGCAAGGCGACGCGACCCTTGAGCAGTCCGCTCAGGGGGTCGAGCGGTTCGTTGGCGTTGCTCAGCGGAATGTTGAAGCTGAAGCGCGTACCTTGCCCGAGCGTGCTCTGCACTTCGATGCCGCCGCCCATCATTTCCACCAGTTCCTTGCTGATGGCCAAGCCCAGGCCGCTGCCGCCATAGCGGCGGGTGGTGCTGGAGTCGACCTGGGCGAAGGATTCGAACAACTGGCGTTGGCCTTGGTCGTCGATGCCGATGCCGCTGTCGCTGATGGCGAACAGCAGATGCGGGTTGCCTTGGGAGTCGCTGCGCCGGCTGACGCTCACCGATACATAGCCTTCGCCGGTAAATTTCAGGGCATTGCTCAGCAGGTTCATCAACACTTGCTTGAGGCGCGTGGGGTCGCCCTGGATGCGCCGCGGCACTCCCGCTTCCAG
>CBIHQF010000394.1:0-4456 GCA_966211665.1 uncultured Pseudomonas sp.
GCATGGTGATGAAGATCAAGCCGCTCGAAGATGCTTTGCTCGGTGCGAAGCAGTCCGTGGGTGGTGCGGCCAGGGTGATTTACCTGTCGCCGCAAGGTCGCCGGCTGACGCAGTCGGCGGTACGCGAGCTGGCCAATGAGGATGCGTTGATCCTGATTGCCGGCCGCTATGAAGGCATCGATGAGCGCTTTATCGAGGCGCATGTCGATGAAGAGTGGTCGATCGGGGATTACGTCCTGTCCGGCGGTGAGCTGCCGGCCATGGTGCTGATCGATGCGGTAACGCGCCTTTTGCCTGGTGCATTGGGTCATGCTGACTCGGCCGAGGAGGACTCCTTTACGGATGGCCTGCTCGACTGCCCGCACTACACCCGACCTGAGGTGTATGCGGATAAAAGTGTTCCGGAAGTGTTGCTTAGCGGCAACCACGAACACATCCGGCGCTGGCGTTTGCAGCAGTCCCTTGGTCGGACCTGGGAACGTCGCGCTGATCTTCTGGAAAGCCGCTCGCTTTCTGGAGAAGAGAAGAAGCTGCTGGAGGAATACGTCCGCCAGCGGGACGATAGATGATGTATCGATGGCAGGCCTGGCCGGCTTGTCTTAGGAGCGCAGTATGACCAACAAGATTATTCAGCAGATCGAAGCTGAGCAGATGAGCAAAGAGATCCCTGCCTTTGCGCCGGGCGACACCATCGTCGTTCAGGTCAAGGTAAAGGAAGGTGACCGTCAGCGTCTGCAGGCGTTCGAAGGCGTTGTTATCGCCAAGCGTAACCGCGGCCTGAACAGCGCGTTCACCGTTCGCAAAATCTCCAACGGCGTTGGTGTCGAGCGTACTTTCCAGACTTACAGCCCGCTCGTCGACAGCCTGGCTGTCAAGCGTCGCGGCGACGTGCGTAAAGCCAAGCTTTACTACCTGCGCGACCTGTCCGGTAAAGCAGCACGCATCAAGGAAAAACTGGGCTAAGCCTCAGCTTCCTTGTAAAAAAGCAGCCTGCGGGCTGCTTTTTTCGTTTTCGCGCCAAGCATTCGAGTGTTCGAATGATTGGTGCGTGCGGGGCGCTGTGTCGCTCAGCGCTCCCGGATCATGCCGCCGCGGATGCTTGCGCCGGATTGACCTCGATCAAAGCGACCAGGGTCCAGCCCGTTTGCGGTTGCAACTGCTCTTCTGGTGTCGCGACATGCACCCGGCCTTCACGGTCGCGGGCGAACAGCAGGGTTGCGCGTTGGCCGTGCAGGGCCTGGTAGTCGCTCCAGGAAAAACCATCGGTCAGTGTGGTGCTGTAGATTTCCGCGCCCTGGGCCAGGCGACTGGCGGCATGCGGATAGGTCAGCGGCTGGCTGCCGAGCGGTCGACCGCGGTGTTCGTCGCTGGCGCGGTGTTTGTCGGTACGGCGGCTTTCCTGGCCGCTGGCCAGGCTGAACAGGCGCCGGCTGCCGAACTCGTGGCGAAAGCGCATGCTCGCCAAGGTGTTCAGTTCGCCGGCGGGCGACAGCGCCAGCAGGTGTCCCAGGCCGACCAGGTCGAGATGGGCTTCGGCATGCTGCGAAGCGGGGTTGCCGAAGTAGGTTGGCAGGTTGTCCATACGCGCCGCACGAATGTTTTCCCAGCTCGAATCGGTCAAGAGCACGCGGCAACCGAGCTGTTGCAGGGCTTTACCGATCGCGCGGGCGATAGTGTTGGCGCCGATGATGAGAAAGCCGCTGGGCGCCGGTTCGGCGACCTTCAACAGTCTGGCCAGCGGACGTGCCGTGGCGCTTTGCAGAACCACGGTGCCGATGATCACCGCAAAGGTCAGCGGTACCAGCAGTTGCGCGCCGCTATGGCCGGCTTCGCCCAGGCGGATGGCGAATATCGCCGACACCGCGGCGGCGACGATGCCGCGCGGAGAAATCCAGGCAAGCAAAGCGCGTTCGCGCCAATTGAGACTCGAGCCGAATGTGGAAAGCGCCACATTCAATGGCCTGGCGACGAACTGGACCACCGCCAATAGCAACAGCACCGCGGGACCCAGGGCGAGCAGGGCGTTCAGATCGAGGCGCGCGGCGAGCAGGATGAACAGCCCGGAAATCAGCAGCACGCTGAGGTTTTCCTTGAAGTGCAGGATATGCCGCACATCGACGCCTTTCATATTGGCCAGCCACATGCCCATCAGGGTCACGGCGAGCAAACCGGATTCGTGCATGACCTCATTGGCGACGATGAACACGCCGAGCACGCTGGCCAGCACCGCAAGGTTATGCAGGTAATCCGGCAGCCATTGGCGGCGCAGCACCTGGCCCAGTGCCCAGCCGCCGGCAACGCCGAACAGGCTGCCGCAGAGGATGACGCCGGCGAAGGTGCCGAGGCTGTGCTGCCAGCCGCTGCCGTCGGCGTTGGCGATGATGAAGCTGTACACCACGACCGCCAGCAACGCGCCTATGGGGTCGATGACGATGCCTTCCCAGCGCAGGATATTGGCGACCGAGGCCTTGGGCCTGACCACTCGCAGCATTGGCACTATCACCGTCGGCCCGGTGACCAGGGTCAGGGTGCCGAACAGTAGCGCCATGTCCCAGGAAAACCCCAGCAGGTAATGGGTTGCGGTGGCTATCACGGCCCAGGTGGACAGGGCGCCGATCGTGACCAGGCGCCTGACCACGCTGCCGATTTCCCGCCATTCGGACAAATGCAGGGTCAGGCTGCCCTCGAACAGAATCAAGGCCACCGATATCGATACGATCGGGAATAGCAGTGGACCGAATAGCGCCTGTGGATCGAGCCAGCCCATGACCGGGCCGGCCAGGATACCGCCGAGCAACAGGAACAGAATCGCGGGCAAGCGCAAACGCCAGGCCAGCCACTGGCAGGTCAGGGAGGCGGCGCCGATGGCGGCGAAAGCGAGAAGAATATGCTGCTCGTTCATCAAGAATCCTTTTGGCGAATCGTCTGCATTGTATGCGGCCATACCAGCCCTGGGGGCTGGTGATTGAGGTGCGGGCTGTGAAAGACTAGCTCGCCCGCCATCCCGACATAACCCCATGCCCGCTATCGACCATCCGCTGATTGATCGTTTTCTCGAAACCCTGTGGTTGGAGAAGGGCTTGTCCGCCCATACCCGGGCGGCCTATCGCAGCGATCTGGCGCTGTTCAATGGTTGGCTGCAGGCGCGTGATCTGGAGCTATCGAGTGTCGGTCGCGAGCTGATTCTCGATCATCTGGCCTGGCGCATGAATGAGGGTTACAAGGCCCGCTCCACTGCGCGTTTTATTTCCGGGTTGCGTGGTTTTTATCGTTTTCTGCTGCGCGAGGGCGTCATCGCCACCGATCCGACCTTACAGGTGGATTTGCCGCAGCTCGGCCGGCCGCTGCCCAAATCCCTCTCCGAGGCCGATGTCGAAGCGCTGCTGGCGGCGCCGGAGCTGGACGACCCCATCGGCTTGCGCGACAGGGCCATGCTCGAGGTGCTCTATGCCTGTGGCTTGCGGGTCAGTGAGTTGATCGGTTTGACCCTCGAGCAGGTCAATCTGCGCCAGGGCGTGCTGCGGATTTTCGGCAAGGGCAATAAGGAGCGTCTGGTGCCGATGGGCGAGGAGGCGATTGCCTGGGTCGAACGCTACAGCAAGGAGGCGCGGCCGTTCCTGCTCGATGGCAAGCCCAGCGATGTGCTGTTTCCCAGTTTGCGCGGCGAGCAAATGACCCGGCAGACGTTCTGGCACCGGATCAAGCATCAAGCCAAAGTGGCGGGCATCGCCAAGAGTTTATCGCCCCATACGTTGCGCCATGCCTTCGCCACCCACTTGCTCAACCATGGCGCGGATTTGCGCGTGGTGCAGATGCTCCTGGGGCACAGCGACCTGTCGACGACGCAGATTTACACCCATATCGCCCGGGCGCGATTGCAGGAGTTGCATGCGCAGCACCATCCGCGCGGCTGAGATGGCCGTCCGGCTACCGTGGTCGGTGTTTCGGGGCTTCTTTCGGGGCTTCTATGGTAGGCTTCGCCCATCGCTATAAGACCGTTGCAGTATTGCTGTAAGTCTCGCTTGCAAGCGGCTCAATCGTCTGCCGGCATTCTCGCTCGATAGGAGTTTCCATGGGTTATAACCGTATTTTCGCTGTGTTGGCTTTGAGTGCTGTCAGCGGTCTTTGCTTGGCTGCCGATGCGGATGCCGATCAGGCGATCCGTAAAACCTTGAAGGCGATTCAGCCCGATCTGCCCATCGAGGCGATTGCCGAAAGTCCCATGCAAGGGCTTTATCAGGTGCAGCTCGCGGGCGGCCGCATGCTGTATGCCAGCGCCAACGGCGAATTCGTCATGCAGGGTTACCTGTTTCAGGTCAAGGATGGCAAGGCGCTCAACCTGACCGAACAATCGGAAAGCGTTGCGGTGGCGAAAACCATCAATGCCATCCCGCTATCGGAAATGGTGGTGTTCGCCGGCGACAAGCCGAAAACCCATATCACGGTCTTTACCGAT
>CBIHQF010000395.1:0-4451 GCA_966211665.1 uncultured Pseudomonas sp.
CGCGACGACTTGCAGAACGCCGGCGCCAACTGGGTCGACCAGGAAGTGGTGGTCGACGGTCGCCTGATCAGCAGCCGCAAGCCGGACGACATTCCGGCGTTCAACCAGAAATTGATCGAAGCGCTGGCTGCTGCCTGATCGCGCAGCGAGCATGCGTATCGCCGCGACGATGCGCCCAAACCCTCGGCCTCGGGCGCCCTTTGTTATACTTCCGCTCTTTTTTCGGAGCGCCCACCCCATGTCCCTGCCCAGCCTGCGCCTAAAAGCCAATGCCGATCGACGCCTGCGCGCCGGCCATTTGTGGGTTTACAGCAATGAAATCGACGTCGCCGCCACCCCGCTGCACGGCTTTGCCGCGGGCGACCAGGCGATTCTCGAAGCGGCCGGCGGCAAACCCCTGGGCGTGGTCGCGATCAGCCCGAACAACCTGATCTGCGCACGCGTGCTGTCGCGGGACGTCAAGCACGTGCTGGACAAATCCCTGCTGGTGCACCGCATCAACGTCGCCCTGAGCCTGCGCGAGCGCCTGTTCGATCAGCCCTGCTATCGCCTGGTGTATGGCGATTCCGATCTGCTGCCGGGGCTGGTGGTCGACCGCTTCTTCGACATTCTGGTGGTGCAGCTCGCTTCCGCCGCCATGGAGCGGCACAAGGACGAGGTGCTGGCCGCGCTGATCCAGGTGCTCAAGCCCAGCGGCATCCTGCTCAAGAACGATTCCGCGGCCCGCGATGCCGAGGGCCTGGAGCGCTACGTCGACACCGCCTTCGGTGTGGTGCCGGAGTGGGTCGCCCTGGAGGAGAACGGGGTGAAGTTCGAAGCGCCGGTAATCGAAGGCCAGAAAACCGGCTGGTTCTACGACCACCGCATGAACCGCGCGCGCCTCGCGCCCTACGTCAAGGGCAAGCGGGTACTCGACCTGTTCAGCTATATCGGCGGCTGGGGCGTGCAGGCGGCGGCTTTCGGCGCCACCGAAGTGATGTGCGTGGACGCGTCCGGCTTCGCCCTCGACGGCGTCGAACGCAACGCCGCGCTCAACGGCCTGTCGGAACAGGTCGCCTGTATCGAAGGCGACGTGTTTGCCGCGCTCAAGGAACTGAAGAGCGCCGAAGAACGTTTCGATGTGGTGATCGCCGATCCACCCGCATTCATCAAGCGCAAAAAGGATCTGAAAAACGGCGAAGCCGCCTACCGTCGCCTCAACGAAGCGGCCATGCGCCTGCTCAACAAGGACGGCCTTCTGGTCAGCGCCTCCTGCTCCATGCACCTGCCGGAAGACGACCTGCAGAACATTCTGCTGACCAGCGCGCGCCATCTGGATCGCAATATCCAACTGCTCGAACGCGGCGCCCAGGGCCCGGATCATCCGGTGCACCCGGCCATCCTGGAAACCCGCTATATCAAGAGCCTGACCTGCCGCTTGCTGCCCAACAGTTAAGCAGTCGCATCTATCCATATACCTGTCGACGGTTCGGGTGAGCGCGACCTCGACAGTGCGAGGACGTGTCGCTAGGTGTCCCTTTCCGCCCAGCCGTGTTACTCACTTCCACATCCGGCTGGCGGATCGATCAATCCACGCTAGGCTTTAACAGGCTGTTGAAAAACTACCTGCGTTGCCATCGCGGCGTTAAAAACAGGCCGGGACTCGGCGTCTCAAAATGCTCATTTACAGCTCGTAAAGTCGAGTGCGACCCCAGTCGCTTTTTCGCCTGTTTTTGCGGGGCCGCCATCGGTATTGCGCTGGCTGCCTCGCCAACGTATTTCGGCGGGCTTTAAACTGCAAGCCGTTCTCCATGCTGCCGAGTGCGCCATGTCCATCCAGTTAGTTGCCGCCACTGCCGAGCAGTTGCCGCTGATCCGCAACCTTTATCAGTTTTACGCCTACGAGTCGTCGGACTGGGAGCAGGAGGATGTCGAGCTCGACGGGCGCTTCTATGTGCACGAGGCGTATCTGGCGTTGTACTGGCAGCGCCCGGACTGGAGCGCGCAATTGATTCTGGTGGAGGGCTTTATCGCGGGCTTCCTGTTGATCGAACGCAGCGAAATCCCGGGGGTGGATGCCCTGGAATTCGCCGACCTGTTCATTCTCAAGAAGTACCGTCGGCAGGGCATCGGTCGGGCGCTGGTGGAACAGGTGATTCTCGCCAGCCAGCAGCCCTGGGTGGTCAGCCTGTACCCGCAGGACCCGCTGGGCGCGCCGTTCTGGCAGGCGATGTTGAGCGAGTTGCCGTTTCGCACGGTGCAACAGTTGGCCGATGCCGACGAGCCGGAGTTACTGACCTACCTGATCAATCAGCGGCCGCACTGAGGCGGGCCGCAACGCTTTTTGCCAGCCTGGATGTCCGGGCTACTCGCTTGCCGCGCCCTGCCGGGTGGAAACCGCAGGGCGCAGGCCAGCGGTTTTCAGGCGGGCTCTGGCGTGCGCTTGACCTGCAGCGCCTGCTGCAGCTGCGCCACCAAGGCATCGACCTGGTTCAGGGCTTGAGCCACCGATTCTGCAAGCAGCTCCCCACCCACTTCCTGACCCTCGATGGCAATCTGGTGCACCCGGGTAATGCCGATAAAGCCGAGGGCGGTGATCAGGTTCGGTTCCAGATGGTTCATATGGGCCATCTCGCCACCGACGTCGAAGCCGATACCGCCTCTGGCCGTGAGGATGACGGCATGCCGTGGCCGGTCGGCCAGCTTCGGCACGTAAGGGTCGAGCGGGTTGCTGTCATCGATGTCCACGGTTCTGCCGGGGCGCACGACCTGGTCGATCCACGCCTTGAGCGCGGCCGGCATGCCGAAGTTATAGAGCGGCGTGCCGATCACCAGCACGTCCGCCGCAATCAATTCATCGACCAGCAGGTCGCTCTCCGCCAGCGTTTCCCGCATCCACGGCTCGCGCTGCTGCTCGGGGGTAAAGGAGGAGGCGATCCAGTCATGGTTGATAAAGGACGGCGGGTTCTGACCAATGTCGCGGTAAGTAAGGCTGTCCTGCGCGCGGCGAGCCAGCCATTGGCTGACAAAGCGTTGGCTGAGGTTGCGACTGTGCGAACCGTGTTGATCCTTGCCGGCGAGGCCGGGGCGGGCACTGGCATCCAGATGCAGAATGTGCGGCATGTCGAGTCTCCTGTTCGAAGTTGAATTCATCTGTCATTCGCAGCAGACTCAGGCTACGTTCAGCTCTCAAGGGCGACAAACGACGAATATTTTCCGATACGACTGAGAGAAATTCATCTATGGCTCAGCGCTGGTTACCTCCGCTTTCCGCCCTGCGGGCCTTTGAGGCGGCCGCCCGCCACGAGAGCGCCAAGCAGGCCGCGGAAGAACTCTCGGTTACCGCCACGGCGATCAGCCACCAGATTCGGGCACTGGAAGAGTCGCTCGGCGTCGCGTTGTTTCTACGCAAGCCGCGCCAGCTCGAATTGACCGCCCAGGGCCGCGAGCTGCAGCAGGTGCTGGAAACCGCGTTCGACAACATCAGCGCAACGGCTAAACGTCTCAGCGCCGCGCCCTGTCGCCAGGCCATTACGCTCAGCACCACGCCCGCCGTGGCGGTGCGTTGGCTGCTGTCCTGGGTCTGCCTGCTGCGCGATGCCCATCCGGATATCGATCTGCGTATCCACGCCTCCCATGAGCCGGTCGCGCTGGATGGCGTCACAGCGGATATCGCCATTCGCTATGGCGACGGCCGCTGGCCGGGGCTGGTGGCCGAGAAGCTGTTCGACAACACCTTTATCCCGGCCTGCAGCCCGCACCTCGGCTTGCACGATGCGGCCGAGCTGCCGAAGCATCCGCTGATCCACTTCCGCAATCAGGCCGCCGTTTCCTCACCCATCGATTGGGCCGCGTGGCAGAAGCAGGCCAAGGTGCCGGGGCTGGATGTCAGCGCCGGGCTGGTCTTCTCCGACGAGACCCACTCCGTCTCGGCCGCCATCGGCGCCCAGGGCGTGGCCCTGATGAGCCGTCAACTGATCGAGGATGAACTGAGGGAAGGGCGGCTGATACAGCCTTTCGGCCCGGAACTGGAAGGCAAACCCTTCTTTCTGGTGTACCCGGAAAACCGCAAGAACGACCCGACCATTCAGTCGGTGCGGGATTGGGTTATGGCGGTGCCGGGAGGGCTTTGTACGCTGTAGACCGGCCGGTATATCTGCTCTTCTGCGAGTCTTGCGCAGGCTTCGTGTTACCCATGCGATGCGCATATCCAGGCAGCCTTGCTGTTTGTGGGAGGGGCTTTGGCAGGCCGTTGAAAAATTACCTGTTGGCAATGATCGCGGCTGGACTGGCATCTCGCTGCTTTTTAGGCTTCAATTGCTGCCTTTAAAGCAGCATATTGGTGTTCTTATGTCGCTAGCCACATTGCTATTCAGCGAATATCGGCGAAAGGTGCTGACGCTTCTGCTCTTGCATGCGGACCGGCAATACCACCAGCGGGAAACCGCCCGGCTTACCGGTACGCTTTCCGG
>CBIHQF010000396.1:0-4450 GCA_966211665.1 uncultured Pseudomonas sp.
TCGAACGCCTCGCGCAGTTCGTTGAGCTTTTTGTCGCGCAGATCGTGGATTCGCTTACTGCGCTCGGCCGCGAAATCGATCAATTTACCGTCGTCATTCATCTGCTTATCTGCTCATGGCTCAGGTTGCTCATAAGACGACCGGACAAGTCGAAAGGTCAAGTTAAGCCGCGGCGCGCAGGGCATGCGCGTTTTCGCGATCTGGTGCTGCCAATGATGCTGGGTCGGCCCGCCCATGACCAGTAGCGAGCCGTGATCGAGCACCAATGAGTGTTCGATGCGGTTCTGTCCCTTGCGCCGCAGGTCGAAACGCCGGCTGCCGCCCAGGCTCAACGAAACGATATACGGGTTGCGGCCCAGTTCGGCCTCGTCGTCGCTGTGCCAGCCCATGGAGTCCTGTCCGTCGCGGTAATAGTTGAGCAACACGCCGTTGAGCGGCAGCCCCAGGGTCTCGACCAACTGCGCGCGGATCTGTGCGAGCAAAGGCGTCCAGGGCAAGGGCCGATGGTTCAAACCGGAGTAGCGGTACGCCGCGTCGGCATCGCCGTACCAGGCCACCAGCCGCGGCACCGGGTACTCGCGCCCATACAGACGCACCCGGGGTTGCGCCCAAGGCGTTTCGCTCAGCAATTGCGCAAGCCAACGATCGGCCGTCGCCGGTTCCAGCCAATCGGCATAGAAGCTCAGTTCGGCATCGGCCAGGTTGGATAAACAGTCGTCGAATAAGCTCACGGTATGGGGATCAAGCTAATTGGAGGGGAATAGCGCCGTAGCGGCTCAAACTTCGACATCGACCCACAGCCCCTGGCGCGGCAGCTCGTCGATCAGCGCCTCGTCGGCCTCGGCCACTTCGCCTTCGGCCAACTCTTCTGCGGTGTAACCGCGGCGCTGCTGGCGACGACGTTGCTCTTCGCGCAGCAAGGCTTCGGCCTCCTGGGGATGGCGCTTATCCAGGCTCACGCCGCTTTCCTTGGAACTCTCGGCAGCGGGCGTCACCGGCGGAATCTCCGGTTTAGGCTTGATCACGTCTTGTTGCACGGTGACCGGCACCAGACTATGGGGGATCGGCGGTAGCACTTTTAAACCCTCCTTTGGTCAGGCTGTCGACCAGTCAATCGGCGACTTTAGCAACGCATCGCTACACTTTCGCCTTAGCTAACCACACAAAGCGCAAACTGCCTACCGATAGGCCCAGGGGGTAAACGGCGCCGAGCACTGGGGCCGCCACCGCTGAGGTAGCTAGGCTTGGGCGGTCGGGGCCGAAAAACGCCTGAGGCCACAAATGCCCAGGGTAGACGCCATGGCAGTGAGCCAGGGGCAAAAACGCCGCACAAACGGGCGAACGCGGCGTATTTTTGCGCCCCGCCCGGCCGCGAATACGTGAAGAGAATCTCGACAGAACGATCAATTATTCTCAACCTCAGAGCCGGCTTCCGTTACCATAGTCGGCTTTTTCAGGCGGGAGACAGACAGGCATGGCGCAATTCGAACCGGGGCAACGCTGGATCAGCGACAGCGAAGCGGAACTAGGCCTGGGCACCGTCCTGATGCAGGACGGACGCATGCTTACCATGCTCTACCCGGCCACCGGCGAAACCCGCCAATACGCCATCCGCAATGCACCGCTGACCCGCGTGCGCTTCTCCCCCGGTGACGAGATCACCCATTTCGAAGGCTGGAAGCTGACCGTCCAGGAAGTCGACGATGTCGATGGCCTGCTGATCTATCACGGCCTCGATGCGCAGCACCAGAACGTCAGCCTGCCGGAAACCCAGCTGTCCAACTTCATCCAGTTCCGCCTGGCCAGCGACCGCCTGTTCGCCGGGCAGATCGACCCGCTACCCTGGTTCGCCCTGCGTTATCGCACCCTGGAATTCACCAGCAAGCAGCTGCAATCCCCGCTCTGGGGCTTGGGCGGCGTGCGCGCGCAACCGATTGCGCACCAGTTGCATATCGCCCGCGAAGTCGCCGACCGCATCGCCCCGCGGGTGCTGCTGGCCGACGAAGTGGGCCTGGGCAAGACCATCGAAGCCGGCTTGGTGGTGCATCGCCAACTGCTCTCCGGGCGCGCCAACCGAGTGCTGATCCTGGTACCGGAAAACCTCCAGCACCAATGGCTGGTGGAAATGCGCCGGCGCTTCAACCTGGATGTCGCGCTGTTCGATGCCGAGCGTTTTATAGAAAGCGATGCCAACAACCCCTTCGAAGACTGCCAGCTTGCCCTGGTCGCCCTGGAGTGGCTGTGCGAGGACGAGAAGGCCCAGGATGCGCTGTTCGCCGCCGGCTGGGACCTGCTGGTGGTCGACGAAGCCCACCATCTGGTCTGGCACCCCGAGAGCGTCAGCCGCGAATATGCGTTGGTCGAACAGCTCGCCGAGGTCATCCCCGGCGTGTTGCTGCTCACCGCCACCCCGGAACAACTCGGCCAGGACAGCCACTTCGCCCGCCTGCGCCTGCTCGATCCGCATCGTTTCCATGACCTGGAGGCGTTCCGCGCCGAGAGCGCCAACTACAAACCGGTCGCCGAAGCGGTGCAGGAATTGCTCGATCAGGGCCGCCTGTCGCCCGCCGCGCACAAGACCATCCACGACTTCCTCGGCGACGAAGGCGAAGCCCTGCTCGGCGCCGTCAGCGATGGCGATAGCCAAGCCGCGGCGCGCCTGGTGCGCGAGCTGCTCGACCGCCACGGTACCGGCCGTTTGCTGTTCCGCAACACCCGCGCCGCGGTGCAGGGTTTCCCCGAGCGCGAACTGCACGCCTACCCGCTGCCGAGCCCGGATCTGTATATGGAGCTGCCGGTCGGCGAACACCCGGACCTGTACCCGGAAGTCAGCTACCAGGCGCAATCCGATCTCGACGAAGACCAGCGCTGGTGGCGTTTCGACCCGCGCGTCGAATGGCTGATCGATACCCTGAAGATGCTCAAGCGGGTCAAGGTGCTGGTGATCTGCGCCCATGCCGAAACCGCCCTGGACCTGGAAGACGCCCTGCGCGTGCGCAAGGGCATCGCCGCCACGGTGTTCCATGAAGGCATGAACATCCTCGAACGCGACCGCGCCGCCGCCTACTTCGCCGACGAAGAGTTCGGCGCCCAGGTGCTGATCTGCTCGGAAATCGGCAGCGAGGGACGCAACTTCCAGTTCGCCCATCATCTGGTGCTGTTCGACCTGCCGGCCCACCCGGACTTGCTCGAACAACGCATCGGCCGTCTCGACCGTATCGGTCAGAAGCACCGCATCCAGTTGCATGTGCCCTACCTGGAAAACAGCCCGCAAGAACGCCTGTACCAGTGGTATCACCAGGCGCTCAACGCCTTCCTCGCCACCTGCCCGACCGGCAATGCCCTGCAACACCAGTTCGGCGCGCGCCTGCTGCCGCTGCTGGAAAGCGGCGACGATGGCGAGTGGCAGAGCCTGGTCGACGAAGCCCGCGCCGAACGCGAGCGTCTGGAAGGCCAGCTGCATGCCGGCCGCGACCGCCTGCTGGAACTCAACTCGGGCGGTGCCGGCGAAGGCGAAGCTTTGGCCTCCGCGATTCTCGAACAGGACGATCAATTCGCCCTGCCGATCTATATGGAGCAATTGTTCGACGCCTTCGGCATCGACAGCGAGGACCATTCCGAGAACGCCCTGATCCTGCGCCCCAGCGAAAAGATGCTGGATGCCAGCTTCCCCCTCGGCGACGACGAAGGCGTGACCATCACCTACGACCGCGAGCTGGCCCTGGCCCGCGAGGACATGCAGTTCCTCACCTGGGAACACCCCATGGTGCAAGGCGGCATGGACCTGGTGCGCTCCGGCTCGATGGGCAATACCGGCGTGGCGCTGATCAAGAACAAGGCGCTCAAGCCCGGCACCGTGCTGCTCGAACTGCTCTACGTCAGCGAAGTGGTAGCGCCGCGCGCCCTGCAACTGGGCCGTTACCTGCCGCCGGTGGCCCTGCGTTGCCTGCTCGATGCCAACGGTAACGACCTGGCGCACAAGGTGGCCTTCGAGACCCTCAACGACCAGTTGGAAAGCGTACCGCGCGCCAGCGCCAACAAATTCGTCCAGGCCCAGCGCGACAGCCTCAACCCGCTGATTAACGCCGGCGAAGAAAAAACCGCTCCTCGCCACCTGGCCCGGGTCGAGGAAGCCAAACGCCGCCTGGCCGCTGAAACCGACGAAGAGCTGGCACGCCTGACCGCCCTGCAAGCGGTCAACCCGAGCGTACGCGACAGCGAACTGGACGCCCTGCGCCAGCAGCGCGAGCAAGGCCTGGCCATGCTCGACAAAGCGGCGTTGCGCCTGGAAGCGATACGGGTGCTGGTGGCGGGTTAACAGACTTCGTCATATTTAAAACAGGTCCCGTAGGTTGGGTTAGCGGCGAATATCACGGTTCAAACAGCGACATCACCATCGGCCGCCGCGTAGCCCAACATGGCCGTAATGCGGTGTTATTGGGGTTCATAC
>CBIHQF010000397.1:0-4412 GCA_966211665.1 uncultured Pseudomonas sp.
CGGTTTTGAATCGGGGTTAGGGCCTGGGCTTGCCATGTAATAAAACCGGGGTGGCTACCTTTTTGCGCCCCTTACCGATTTTTTCCGCCAGCGACTCCACCAGCAGGTAGAACATCGGGATCAAGAAAATCGCCAGCACGGTAGCCGCGAGCATGCCGCCGATCACCCCGGTGCCGATCGAATGGCGGCTGGCCGAGCCGGCGCCGCTGCTGATGGCCAAGGGCACCACGCCGAGAATGAACGCCAGCGAAGTCATGATGATCGGCCGGAAGCGCAGCCGCGAGGCCTCCAAGGCCGACTCGAAAATGCCCATGCCCTGGGCCCGACAGAGCACGGCGAACTCGACGATCAGAATCGCGTTCTTCGCCGCCAGGCCGATCAGGGTGACCAGGCCGACCTGGAAATACAGGTCGTTCTCGATACCGCGCAGCCACACCGCGAGAATCGCGCCGAACACCGCGAAGGGCACCGCGGTGACCACCGCCAGCGGCAAGGTCCAGCGCTCGTATTGGGCGGCGAGAATCAGGAACACCATGATCAAACCGAAGATAAAGGCCATGCTGCCCGAACCCTGGGTCGCCAATTCCTGATAGGCCGAGCCGGTCCAGCCGATGCTGTAGTCGCTGCCGAGCACCTCGTCGGCGATTTCCTGCACCGCCGCCAGGGCCTGCCCCGAGCTGTAGCCCGGCGCCGGCCCGCCAAGAATTTTCGCCGCAGGGTAAACGTTGAAACGTGCGTAGGTATCGGGCCCGAGAATGCGCTCGACCTTGACCAGGCTGGACAGCGAAACCAGTTCGCCGCCTGCCGAACGCACATAGACCTGGGACAGATCCTCGGGCTTGCGGCGGAACTCCGACTCGGCCTGCAGGCTGACCTGGAAGGTGCGCCCATAGAGGTTGAAGTCATTGACGTAATAGCTGCCGAACGTCGCCTGCATGGCGGTGAACACATCGTTGATCGACACGCCCAGGGCACGCGCCTTGGTGCGGTCGAGGTCGATGTAGTACTGCGGCACGTTGGCGCTGAAGGTGCTCTGCACCCCGGCCAGCTCCGGGCGCTTGGCCGCCGCGGCGAGAAACGCCTGGACCTTCTGCGCCAACTGCGCGGTACCGCCGCCGCTACGATCCTGGATAAAACCTTCGAAGCCGCCGGTGGTGCTCATGCCGGTGATCGGCGGCGGGTTGAAGCTCATCACCATGCCGTCCTTCTGCGCCGCGCCCATGCCCATGAACTCGCCGGTCAGGTTGCGCGCATCCAGCTCAGGCGTGGTGCGTTCGCTCCAGTCTTTCAGCGGCACGAAGGACACCCCGGCGTTGCTGCGGGTGCCGAAGGTCAGCACGTCGAAGCCGGCGAAGGTCACCACATCCTGCACCGCCGGGTGTTCCATCAACTGCTGGGTGACGTCGCTGGTCAGCTTCTCGGTGCGGGTCAGCGAAGCGGCCGGCGGCAGGAAGTAGGCGTTGATCACATAGCCCTGGTCCTCGTTGGGCACCAGCGAGCTGGGCACCCGATTGAACAGCAATACCATCAGCGCGATCATCGCGCCGAACAGCAGCAGGCCGACCGCCGAGCGCTTAAGGAAGAAACGCACACCCGCGGTATAGCCGCTGGTCAGCTTGTCGAAAACCCGGTTGAAGGCCCGGAACGGCGCCGCCGGCTCGTGATGACCGGGCTTGAGCAGCAAAGCGCAGAGCGCCGGGCTCAGGGTCAGCGCGACTATCCCGGAGATCACCACGGACACGGCGATGGTGATCGCGAACTGCTTGTACATCTCGCCGGCCAGGCCACCGAGAAAGCCCACCGGCACGAATACCGCGCAGAGCACCAACACGATCGCGACTATCGGCCCGGTGACTTCCTGCATGGCTTTGATGGTCGCCTCGCGCGGGCCGATCTTCTCGCTGTTCATCACCCGCTCGACGTTCTCGATCACCACGATGGCGTCGTCCACCACGATGCCGATGGCCAGCACCATGCCGAACAGGGTCAGCAGGTTGATCGAAAAACCGAGCAGGTACATGCCGGCGAAGGTGCCGACCAACGACACCGGGATCGCCAGCAGCGGAATCAGGGTGGCGCGCCAGTTCTGCAGGAACAGGAACACCACCAGCACCACCAGCACCAGCGCCTCGAAGAAGGTGTGGATCACTTCCTCGATCGACACCCTGACGAACTTGGTGGTGTCGTAGGGGATCTTGTAGGTCATGCCGCTGGGGAAGTTCTTCGACAAGCGATCGAGCGCCGCTTGCACCGCCTCGGCGGTATCCAGGGCATTCGCGCCCGGCTGCAGGTAGACGCCGAACGCCGCGTTCTGCTGGCCGTTGAGCGAGGTCATCAGCGAGTAGTCCTGGGCGCCCAGTTCGATCCGCGCGACGTCCTTGAGCAGCAGGCTCGCGCCGGTGGCGTCGCTGCGCAGGATGACGTTTTCGAACTCGGCCGGATCGGTGAAACGGCCCTGGGTGGTCACCGTGTAGGTGAAGTCCTGCTCCTGCTGCAACGGCTGCTGGCCGAAGCTGCCGGCGGCGAACTGCGAGTTCTGCTCGCGAATCGCCGCCACCACATCGGTGGGCGTCAGGTCGTATTGCGCCAGTTTGTCCGGGCGCAGCCAGATGCGCATCGAGTAGTCTTTCGAGCCGAACTGGCTGACATCGCCGACCCCGGGCAGGCGCTTGAGTTCGTCGATCACGTTGATCAGCGCGTAGTTGCTGATATACACCGGGTCGCGCGAGCCGTCCGGAGAAAACAGCGTCACCACCTGGAGAATGTCGGAGGATTTCTTCACCACCTTGACGCCCTGCCGACGCACTTCCTCCGGCAACTTGGCCAGCGCGGCCTGCACCCGGTTATTGACATCGATGGTGGCTTGGTCGGGGTCGCGGCCGACCTCGAAATACACCGACAGGCTCATGACGTTGCCGCCCGAATTGGATTGCTGATACAGCATGCCCTCGACGCCGTTGATCGATTGCTCCAGCGGCGCGGCCACGGTTTCGGCGATCACCTGGGCGCTGGCCCCGGCATAGCTGGCGCTGACCGACACCTGCGGCGGCAAAATCTGCGGGTACTGAGCGATCGGCAGCGTGCGCATCGCCATCAGGCCGGCGAGCACGATGACGATGGAGATGACCGCGGCAAATACCGGGCGGTCGATAAAGAAGCGTGAGATCACCTGGGTATGCTCCTTAACGTGAAGGTCGCGCAGCGACCACCACCTTGTGTCCTTCTCCCTCCGGGAGAAGGTGGCGCGAAGCGCCGGATGAGGGCGACGGGCACGCCTGTCAGGATTGTTTGGCTGGCTGTGCGGCGTCGACGACTTTGACCGGAGTATCCGGCCGTACCTTGGCCAGGCCCTCGACCACCACCCTATCGCCGGCGCTGATGCCGGACTCGATCACCCAGCGGCCGTTGGCGGTGTGCCCGGTAGTGACTTGGCGCTTACGTGCGATGCCTTCGCCGTCAACCACATAGACGAAGGTGCCGCCCGGCCCCTGGGCCACCGCCCGCTCGGGCAGGGTAATCGCATCGCTGCGGGTAACGCCCTTGACCTGCACCCGCACGAACTGACCTGGCAGCAGCTTCTGCTCGGGGTTGGGCACCACGGCGCGCACGCTGACGGTGCCGGTATTGCGATCGACCAGGCTGTCGGTGAAATCCACCGTGCCCTCCAGCGGATAGCTGGAACCATCGCCGAACTGGATGGCGATGTGCATCTTGCCGTCTTCCGGCAATACCAGGCTGCCGTTCTGCAAGCCGGCGCGCACGCTTTCCACGTCCGAATCCGGGGCGGCGAAATTGACGTACAGCGGGTCGAGTTGGGTGATATTGCTGAGCAGGCTGGCGTTCGGATCGCCGGCGATCATCAGGCTGCCCTCGGAGACGGTTTCCCGGCTGGTGATGCCGGAAATCGGCGCCTTGACCGTGCAGTAATCGAGATCGATCTGCTTGGACTGCACCTCGGCTTCGGCGGCCTGGATATTGGCCTTGCTCTGCTCGAAATTGGAGATCGCGTTATCCAGTTCGCTTTCGCTGGCGAAACCCTTCTTCTGCAATTCGCGGATACGCTTGAGGTCGCGCTCGGTCTGCCGATAGCGCGCCTGCTCCTGGGCCAGCGCGCCCTTGGCCCGGGCCAATGCCGCCTGGTAGGTACGCGGATCGATGCGGAACATCACCTGGCCCTGTTTGACCTGGCTGCCTTCCAGGTAGGTGCGCTCCTGCAGGATGCCGCTGACCTGGGCGCGCACCTGCACCTCGCGAAAGCCGGCGGTGCGCGCCGAATACTCGAACACCAGCGGCAAAGGCGCGACGCGAACGCTTTCCACCACCACCTCGGGCGGCGGCATATCGGCCGACCGGGCCACCGACAAAAAGCCGGAAAACAGCAAAGCCCCGCAAACAGCGGGAAACAGGCGCGA
>CBIHQF010000398.1:0-4392 GCA_966211665.1 uncultured Pseudomonas sp.
GTCGCGCCCTTGCTGGCCATGTCGATCATGTTTATAAGCGATGAGAAAGGGAGACCATTTCGGGGGTAGTGCTGCAAGGTCCCCGCGCCTCATCGGACCGACGCGAGCGCGCTGGAAAGCGCAAAGCAGCGCCCACGCAGGGGTCTAACCATGTCTGAACAGGATTATCGCGATTGCGCCGGCGCCATCCGGGTGACCGTCGCCAGTCTGGAAGCCAGCGGTGTACCGCCGTTTATCATTGCCAGCACCTTGCTGGCCGCCGCCGTCGAGTCATACAAGAACTGCTTTCCAGACCAATCTCTCAACCTCGATGATGTTCGCGAGCTGATCGAGCGCACCGCGTTATGAGGAACATGCCTAAACAGCGGATGTCGGCGCTTGCCGGCATCCACGGTATGCACAGGATGCGGCTCAGACCGAGCGCAGCGTGTCCATCAGGTCGTTCATGAACTCCGGCGGTAACTGCGGCATCTGACCGGACGAGATCATCGCCACTTTCTCGTCGCGGCTCGCTTCGAAGAAGCGCGCCGCGATGCCGCTCATGGAGATCAGATACGCCCACTTCGCATCGGCCAGCCCGGCGCCGGTCGCCAGGTCGTTGCCGACACCGGCGGCATCGCCCATCGCGCTGCTGCCGCTCGTGACGTCGCGCGCCGACTTGATCAGGTTCTCCTTGATCTTGGCCGGGGTCAGCGTGGCGTCCTTTTCCAGCATCAACGCGCAGATGCCGGCGATCTGCGGACTGGCCGCCGAAGTGCCGCTGAAGAGGCCCCAGCCGTCTTCGGTCGAGCCGGTGGACGGGGTGATCTCATCGAGCGAGGAGCCCGGCTGCACCGGCAGCATGATCGCGGGTGACTTGATGCCGTCGATATTGACCGCCTTGCCCACGAGCCCGCAGACATCCGGCACCCTGCGCCCCGGATAGATCTTGCTGACGAAACTGCTCGCATAGTTCGAGGCTTCGAAGGTCAGACCCGGATAGTTGACGTGCACGCCGCCGACCGCGACCACGCCCGGCATGCTGGCCGGGAAGGCGTAATGGCCGTTGCCGGCCGAGAAGCACACTGTGATGCCGGCGTTGATGCACAGCTGCACCTCCTGCGCCAGCGCCTTCAGATACGGACTCAGCGTGCCCCAGCTGATCGCGCCCCTGTCGACGTCGTAGCCCCAGCTATTGGTGATGACTCGGGCGCCGGAAGTGCGTGCCAGTTTGATCGAGTCGATCGGATCGCCCATTTTGATCGGCTGCAAGGTGATGTCAGGTGCAGTGGCGAAGATGTTCGCCGCCTCGCCGGTGCCGTGACCGACCTCGTCGGTGTTGGCGTTGCTGGCACCGGCGGCGAGCAGTGCGGCCAAGGTGCGGAAGCCATGCTCGTTATAGAACGGGTGCTTGTAGAAGCCGGTATCCGGCATCGCCACCATGATCCCGTGGCCGGTAGCCCCGGTGCGATGGGTGCGGGTCGCGCGCAACAGCAGCGAGACTTCATCGGGCACGAACAGGTAGCGATAGGCGCCGGCCACGACAGGCGCCAGCGGCGGCAAGGGGCTTGGCGCGAAGAAGGTCGGCGGCTGGGCCAACGCCACGCCTTCGATCAGATCGGCCAAATCACCTGGGGCCTGCAGCAGCGCCTGATCGGCAGCCGCGTAGAACTCGCTCTCCGGGCCCACTGCCTGGGCGACCTTCCCCTTCTTCAGCTTTTTCGAGAAGACATCCTCGAACAGCTGTTTTTCGCCCGATATGGATATGGTCGCGTCGCTGGTCGAGTGGATGCTGAAGCCGAGCCGTTGCAACTCCTTGACCGAATCGCGGATATCCTCCGGCGCCGAACAGAAATTGTCGGCATGCCGGGCAATATCCTGTTCGCTTGCGTCGAACAACGATACGCCGCCCAGCGAGCGCGGCGACACCACGGCGGTAACCAGTTCACTTTGTGGGTTATTAGAGGCAGTAGCCATAAGAATTCTCTCCATGAGAATTTAAAGGAATGACCCGCCATTCTTGACGGGTCGATTTTTCCCACGGCGAACTACGAGAAGTATTGCGGAGGCATCGCTGGCGACACGGTAGCCAGCCAGGTGCCCCAGGCCGACGGGATCGTCGGCGGCGACGACCATCGACAAGCCTGATCGCGGTACTCGAGACTGGCGTTGAAGACGCGTTCGAAGCGTTCCTTCGGCGCCGTTAACAGCAAGGTGGCGTTGCCGGTGATCTGCACGAGGAAACCGGCTGCAGACAAGGTATCGACCGCTTCCCGCAGGACCTCGGCGGACACGACCAGCAACTGGTCGGGCGCTATATCGGAATCAGCGAACGAACGCCCTTGGGGGTCTTTCAGATAGGCAACGAGCGGGATATCGGTCACGGTCAGTCTCATCCTGGAACTATCACCATACCGAACGTGAAGTTACCGCTGATCACGCGGTGCGAAGGTCGTTGAAAAACTCCTGGACAAACTGACCCATGCAGGCAGCTGGAGTTCCTGGCCGGCGTGCTAGACGACCCGCAGCCCTGCTGCAGGCACTGACCCGCGGTCAGGTCGCGAGAACATCCGATCGTTCCCACGTCGACGCATCGATGTGGGAACGATCGAATCGTGACGAACAGCGAGATCAGGCGAAGACGAAATACTTGCGCACTGTTTCCACGACCTCCCAGGTTCCTTTCATCCCGGGCTCGATGACGAACACGTCGCCTGCCTTCAGATGTACCGGCTGCTCGCCTTCCGGGGTGATCACGCAGTAACCGTCGAGAAAGTGGCAATACTCCCACTTGTCGTAATTCACCTCGAACTTGCCGGGGGTGCAGATCCAGGTGCCCATGATCTTGCTGCCGTCCTTGGACAGGTAGGCATTGAGGTTCACGGTATGCGGGTCGCCGCCGATGCGTTTCCACTTGGTGGCGTCCACAACGGGCGTAGGGCAGGTGTCGCGCAGAACGGTGATGAAGTCGGACATTTCAGCTCCAGATCGGTCGGATAAACGATCCGTGACCATAGGCGCAACACCGTGGCGAAGACTGCCTGAATCCGACTCCGAAGTGCCTATGGGCGCATCGTTCGAGAGTTCAGATGAGGGATCAGAAGCTCGCTGCCGAAAGGCGGCGGTGAGCTCATTCTGGCAGGCGATGGGCAGTCATTGGCTAAATGACTGACTCTGGTACGCTGCCGGAACACTCGTTAACAGGAGTTGTTCGCATGATTGGCAAGCTATTTTCTTTGGCCACCTTGCCCGCCAGGCTGACGTTTCGCGGCGTCCGCGCCTTGGCCATGACGCCTGCCGAAGCCAGCCGCCTGCTGGCGGACATGCGCCAGGCATCGGATCAGGCGGTGCGGGAGCTCCAGGCGCTGTTGGCCAGCGTCGATGCGGACATGAGTCACAAAACGGCGCACCTGAGCGCCGCCGACAAGCGCCTGGCAGCCGAACTGGCCCTGCGCGCCGCCGAACAACACCTGAGCATGGCCGCGATCAACATCCTGCGGGTCGCCTGGCTGAGGCTCAACTCGACGCCGAACTTGCCGCCAAGCGAGCTGGATGAGCGGGTTGAACAGGCACGTAACGACTAACGTTCGGCGGATCGGTCGATCCGAGTTAAGTGTGAAACCGGGTTAAACAGCGCGGCTCCTGAACAAATCAATCTATTTGCGGGCCGAATCTATAGACTCCGCGATTCTGCCGGCCACCACGTCGAGGCGTCGAACCGGCCGCGTGGGAGCACGCCTGTGACATTCCGCGTCATAACTTTAAAGACCTACAAGGCGAACCAATGAGTACGCGTATCGAAGTGTCGGTAAACCCGGGAGAAGATGAGCGCGCGGCCATCCTCCGGCCCTTGCAGGCTTATAACCTTGCTCAAGCGGGCGATCCAAAGCCAGAAAAGATTGCGCTGCTGGTCCGCGATGAGCACAGCAACGAAGTCATCGGTGGCCTGTATGGCGAGATTTTTTATCGGTGGTTGTTTATCGAATTGCTCGCCATACCCGAGCAAACAAGGGGGCAGGGCACAGGTTCACGGCTGATGAACATGGCCGAAGAGGTTGCGCGGGAAAAAGACTGCGTCGGCATCTGGCTCGATACCTTCGATTTCCAGGCACCGGCGTTCTACCAAAAACATGGTTTCAGCGAGTTCGGCCACCTCGATGATTTCCCCCCGCAGCGCACGCGTTTCTTCTTCCAGAAGCGCTTGAGCTAGCGGGTTTCTGATGGCTCTCGCGTCGAATCGATTAAGTATTTCACTCCGCTCTGATCAAGCAAGTCTTTACTGGTACAACTGGTACAACTGGTAGAGCGGGTTGCTCGGTGTCAGCGACACCGGGCTGATGTCGCCGAGGTAGTCCACCACCATCTGCAGAATCTGGCTTTTCAGCGACTCGGGTGGTGGATTGTTCAGAAGTA
>CBIHQF010000399.1:0-4391 GCA_966211665.1 uncultured Pseudomonas sp.
CCATGTACATGCGCGGCATCAGCGGGAAGTGGAAGGCCATGTGGCATTCGTCGCCCGGCCCGCCATCGGTGCCGCCGAAGTACAGTTGGGTGTCTTCCGGCCATTGATTGGCCTCGGCCAGCAACATGCGGTCGGGGTATTTGGCGTCCAGTTCGGCGCGGATCTTCTTCAGCACCTCGTGGGTTTCCGGCAGGTTCTCGTTGTTGGTGCCGTCGCGCTCGATCAGGTAGGGAATAGCGTCCAGGCGTAGGCCGTCGACGCCCAGGTCGAGCCAGAAGCGCATCACCCCGAGGACTTCCCTGAGCACCTGCGGATTGTCGAAATTGAGATCCGGCTGGTGCGAATAGAAGCGGTGCCAGAAGTATTGGCCGGCGACCGGGTCCCAGGTCCAGTTGGAGTTTTCCGTGTCGAGAAAGATGATCCGCGTGCCCAGGTACTTCTGGTTGGAGTCGGACCACACATAGTAGTCGCGGGCCTTGGAGCCCTTCTTCGCCTCCCGCGCGCGTTTGAACCAGGGGTGCTGGTCGGAGGTGTGGTTGATCACCAGCTCGGTGATGACGCGCAAGCCGCGACGGTGCGCCTCGGCGATGAACCGCTTGGCATCGGCCATGCCGCCGTAGTCCGGGTGCACCCCGCGGTACTCGGCGATATCGTAGCCGTCGTCGCGCCGCGGCGAAGGGTAGAACGGCAGTACCCAGATGGTATTGACGCCCAGATCGGCGATGTAATCGAGCTTGTCGATCAGGCCGGGAAAGTCGCCTATGCCGTCGTTGTTCGAATCGAAATAGGACTTCACGTGGACCTGATAGATGACCGCATCCTTGTACCAATAAGGGTCGTCGAGAAAGGCGGCGGGTCTGCTTTTCTTGGCCATCGGACTGCTCCTTTAGGCTGAAAGTCGCGCCCTGCTGTCATCCGTGTGCGCTAAAGCCCCAGGGGTGGATGACGACAGTGAGACGTTCATCGCTCGGCTGCTCAGCCAACTGGGCGGATGCGCCAGATGCCGAACGGCAGCCGCCAGGGTTCGATTCGCATCCACTGGGTTTTGCCATGCCAGATCCAGCTATGGCTGTTCATCAAGTCCTCGCCGCGCATGCTGGCGTCGTCCGGCAAACCGAATTCCCACAGCGGCAGCTCGAAATGCGCCTCCTGGGCGTTATGCGGGTCGAGGCTGACGGCCACCAGGACGAAGTTCTCCAGGTCCGGCGTGCATTTGCCGAAGTACAGGATGTTGTCGTTCCAGGCGTTGTAGGCGCGGAAGCCGAGGTGGGTTTGCAGGGCGGGATTGAGGCGGCGGATGCGGTTGAGCTGGGCGATTTCGGCGACGATATTGCCGGGCGCCTGGTAGTCGCGCGGGCGGATTTCGTACTTCTCCGAATCGAGGTATTCCTCCTTGCCGCGCACCGCCGCCGACTCGCAAATTTCGAAGCCGCTGTACATGCCCCACAGCCCCGAGCCCATGGTCGCCAGGGCGGCGCGGATGAGAAAACCGGCGCGACCGCTGTCGTGCAGGAAGAATGGGTTGATATCCGGGGTATTGACGAAGAAGTTCGGCCGATAGCAATCGCGCCACGGCGGCTGGTTCAGCTGGGTGAAGTATTCCTGCAGCTCGGCCTTGGTGTTGCGCCAGGTGAAGTAGGTGTAGCTCTGGCTGAAGCCCAGCTTGCCCAGGTGCGCCATCATCGCTGGCCGGGTGAAGGCCTCGGCGAGGAAGATCACTTCCGGGTGGGCGCCGCGAATATCGGCGATCAGCCATTCCCAGAACGGCAGCGGTTTGGTGTGCGGGTTATCCACGCGGAACAGCGTCACCCCCAGCTCCACCCAGCCCTTGACCACATCGCGCAGGGCCAGCCATAAGCCGGGGATCGCGTCTTCGGCATAAAAATCGACGTTGACGATGTCTTCGTATTTTTTCGGCGGGTTTTCCGCATGGCGGATGCTGCCGTCCGGGCGCCAGCTGAACCAGCCGGGGTGTTCGCGCAGCCAGGGATGATCGGGCGAGCATTGGATGGCGAAGTCCAGAGCGATCTCCAGCCCATGCGCGTGCGCGGCCTGCACCAAATCGCGAAAATCCTCGACGCTGCCGAGCTGCGGATGGATCGCCTCGTGCCCTCCCTCCTCGCTGCCGATCGCATAAGGGCTGCCGGGATCGTCCTCGCCGGCGAACAGCGAATTGTTGCGGCCCTTGCGATGGCTGCGGCCGATCGGATGGATAGGCGGAAAGTACAGCACATCGAAGTCCATCGCCTGGATCTCCGGCAGACGCCGGATAACGTCGCGAAAGGTGCCGTGGCGCTTCGGGTCGTCGGTCACCGAGCGCGGGAACAGCTCGTACCAGCTGGCGAACTGCGCCAGACGGCGCTCCACTTCCACCGGATAGAGGGCGCTGCGCACCAGATGCGGACGGGTTTCGATCCGCGCCATCAGGCGCGTGGTTTCCGGGGCCAGCAGCAGCGCCACGCGCTCGTCGATGGAGGGGCATTCGAGCAGTCGTTCGAGCAGGTCGCTGAGCCCTTCCGTCGGCGCCGTTTGCAGAGCCTGGCGCAGCAGTTGCTCGCCCTCTTGCAGCTCCAACTCCACCGATATGCCGGCGCCATATTTCTTCTGCAACTCGTAACAGTAGGAGGCGTAGATATCCCACCAGGCCTCGACGGCGAACAGCGCCCGACCGACCTGTTTGGGGGTGAAGCTGGCCTGCCAATGGTCGTTGCCGAGAAACTGCAACGGCAGTCGGTGCCACTGCACCTCGCCGACCTCACGCCATAACAGGTCGCCGGCCAGCTTGTCGTGGCCATCGGCTAATATCACCGCGCCGACCGTGACCGGCATACCCACTATGGCTTTCGCGGCAAAGCGCCCCTGCTCCACGATCGGTTCTATCGACTCGATGGCGATGCGCGGCATGGCCACCGCATCCTCCACGCGCAGCACATAGTCGTTGTGCGGGTAACCGGGGGTTTGCTTGGTCTGCGATTTGATTTTCGGCATAGCGGTGGGACTCCTCACTTCCGGCAGCCGCGAATGAATCCCCACCGGGTCGCGCTGACGCTCCCGAGCCTTCAAGCCTTGCGGGGATGGGCGCGCAAGTGAGCGCGCCCCTGTAATTTCCGAGCCCGGGCGCTTCGCAAAAGTTCAGGCTTTTTGGGCTGGGGGCTTCAGCGCGCGGTGCGACGGCTCAGCCATTGACCACGCTGCCGCCGTTGATATGGATGACCTGGCCGGCGACATAGGAGGAATCGCTGCACGCCAGGTAGACGTAGGCCGGGGCCACTTCCGCCGGTTGCCCAGGGCGCTGCATCGGCGTACTGGCACCGAAGCTGGCCACGGTATCGGGGCTGAACGTCGAGGGAATCAAGGGCGTCCAGATCGGCCCCGGCGCCACCGCGTTGACCCGGATACCGCGCGGCGCCAGGTTGATCGCCAAGGATCGAGTGAACGAGGTGATGGCGCCCTTGGTCGAGGAGTAATCGAGCAGCGTCGGGTTGCCTTTGTAGGCGGTGATCGAGGTGGTATTGATGATGCTGGCGCCGGCCTGCAGGTGCGGCAACACCGCCTTGGTCAGCTGGAACATGGCGAAGATATTGGTGCGGAAGGTACGTTCCCACTGCTCCTCGCTGATGTCCTCGAGGCTCTTCTGCGGGTGCTGCTCGCCGGCGTTATTGACCAGAATATCCACCCTGCCCCAGGCGTTCAGCGTGTCCGCCACCACCTCGCGGCAGAACTGCGCACTGACCACGTCGCCGGCATGCGACAGCGCCTCGACGCCGCACTTCTCCACCTCGCTACGGGTCAGCTCGGCGTCTTCGTGCTCGTTGAGATACAGCAGCGCGACATTGGCGCCCTCCTTGGCGAAATGCACGGCCACGGCGCGGCCGATACCGCTGTCCGCGCCGGTGACGATCGCCACCTTACCGGCCAGCTTGCCGGCGGCCTTGTAGTCGTCGCTGATATACACCGGCTGCGGATGCATCTCCGCCTCGGTGCCCGGACGATGATCCTGATGTTGCGGCGGCAGGGTTTGTTTCTCGGACATGACGATTCTCCCGATTGTGGACCTTTCTCTCAGGACTGAGCCGGGCGGGAGTAGGTTCAGGGTGAATCGTCGTTTTGCGCATTGGCTTTTGTAGATGTGGGAACCTTCTCCCGGATTTCATCCGGCTACAGACCGTGGGAGGCCCGACCTCGGGGCGAGTTTTTAACCCGTGCTCGCCCGGCGATAGCCGGGCAGCCCTATGGGCTGCATTCGCCGCGAGGGCGCGCCTCCTACGAGTTCCGCGCCGCTGATTGGACCCTAGCCCGGATGCAAGCTCGTAGGTTGGGCTGAGCTCCGCGAAGCCCAACAGGGGACACAGGCAAATTTCCGTACTCTGGGACACCGCGTTGGGCTTCGT
>CBIHQF010000400.1:0-4385 GCA_966211665.1 uncultured Pseudomonas sp.
ATTCTCTTGCAGCTTGCAGCTTGCAGGGGGCGGCCATCCGCCTTGCAGCTTGCCGCCGCCTATTCCGGCACCGGCAAGCTCAGCGACTCCTTGACCTCTTCCATCACGATGTAACTCTTCGACTCGCGCACATGGGGCAGCTTGAGCAGGATGTCGCCGAGCAGTTTGCGGTAGCTGGCCATCTCGTTGATCCGCGCCTTGACCAGGTAATCGAAGTCGCCCGACACCAGATGGCATTCCAGCACATGGGGCAATTTGAGCACCGCGCGGCGGAACTCTTCGAAGGTGTCGCCGGACTTGTAATCCAGGCTGATTTCGACGAACACCAGCAGGCTGGCTTTGAGGTTCTGTGGGTTGAGCCGGGCGTGGTAACCCATGATGATGCCTTCGCGCTCCAGGCGCCGGACCCGCTCGGTGCAGGGCGTGGTCGAGAGGCCGACCCGTTCGCCCAGTTCGGTGAAGCTGATGCGCCCGTCCTCCTGCAGGATGCGCAGGATATTGCGGTCGATCTTGTCCAGCTCGCGGCGGCTTTGGTGCTGGGTGCGCATGGTGGATCCCCCTCTGCGAAAGGCTTTTTCGCCAATAATTGTCGCCAAATATAGTCGTATATATAGTGAAATGCACTGGTCATTGCTTCATATACTGCGCACATCGTCTCTCAGGTAAACGTACGCCAGTGCATAGTCGCGGCGAGGAGAAAAACATGCGGGTTCTGGTATTGGGTAGTGGTGTAGTGGGTGTGGCCAGTGCTTATTACTTGGCCCGCCAGGGTTTCGAAGTGGTGGTGGTCGACCGTCAGGACGGTCCCGCCATGGAAACCAGCTTCGCCAACGCTGGTCAGGTCTCGCCGGGCTATGCCTCGCCCTGGGCCGCGCCGGGCGTACCGCTGAAAGCCATCAAGTGGTTGCTGCAAAAGCACGCGCCCCTGGCGATCAAGGCCACCGCCGATATCGAGCAATACCTGTGGATGGCGCAGATGCTGCGCAACTGCACCGCCAGCCGTTATGCGGTCAACAAGGAACGCATGGTGCGTCTGTCCGAATACAGCCGCGACTGCCTCGATGAGCTGCGCGCCGAAACCGGCATCGCCTACGAAGGCCGCAGCCTCGGCACCACCCAGCTGTTCCGCACCCAGGCGCAGGTCGACAACGCGGCCAAGGACATCGCCGTGCTCAAGCAGTCCGGCGTGCCCTTCGAGCTGCTCGACCGCGACGGTATCGCCCGCGTCGAGCCGGCCCTGGCCGGGGTCAAGCACAAGCTCGCCGGCGCCCTGCGTCTGCCCAACGACCAGACCGGCGATTGCCAGATGTTCACCAGCAAGCTGGCGGACATGGCCAAGCAACTCGGCGTCGAATTCCGCTTCGGCCAGAACATCCAGCGCCTGGATTTCGCCGGCGACCGGATCAATGGCGTGTGGATCGACGGCAAGCTGGAAACCGCCGACCGCTACGTGCTCGCGCTCGGCAGCTACAGCCCGCAACTGCTCAAGCCGCTGGGCATTCGCGCTCCGGTCTATCCGCTCAAGGGGTATTCGCTGACCGTGCCGATCACCAATGGCGAGATGGCGCCGAACTCGACCATTCTCGACGAGACCTACAAGGTCGCGATCACCCGTTTCGACAACCGCATCCGCGTCGGCGGCATGGCCGAGATCGCCGGTTTCGACCTGAGCCTCAACCCGAAGCGCCGCGCCACCCTGGAAATGATCACCGCGGACCTCTACCCGCAGGGCGGCGATCTGCAGCAGGCCGAATTCTGGACCGGCCTGCGCCCGGCCACCCCGGACGGCACGCCGATCGTCGGCGCCACTACTTTCCGTAACCTGTTCCTCAACACCGGCCATGGCACCCTGGGCTGGACCATGGCCTGCGGCTCCGGACGTTTCCTCGCCGACCTGCTGGCCAACAAGCGTCCGCAGATCAGCGCCGAGGGCCTGGATATTTCACGCTACTCGAGCAAGCCGCGCGCCTTGCAGGCTGCACCGCAGCCGCTGCGCACCTGATAGGCTACGCCGCCCCGATTTTCAGGAGATTCTCAGCATGTCCATCCAGCGCCTACATGTGGAAAAGCGTTACAGCGAAGTGGTCATCCACAACGGCACCGTCTACCTGGCCGGCCAGCTGGCGGACGACTACAGCGGCGATATCCGCCAGCAGACCCGCGAAACCCTGGCCAATATCGATCGCATGCTGGCCGAGGCCGGTAGCGATAAAACCAGGATTCTCTCCGTGACCATCTACCTCAAGGACATGGACGCCCACTACGAGGGGCTCAATGCCGAGTACGACGCCTGGGTCGCCGAAGGCGCCGCGCCGGCCCGTGCCTGTGTCGAGGCGAAGATGTACAAGCCGGAAGTGTTGGTGGAAATGATGGTGGTGGCGGCTATTTAAGTCGCCACGGCCCCGATTGCGATAAGTACTTGCCCGGCATCACACCGGGCTTTTTTAACTCTGCAGTTTGTCGATTGCCTAAGCTGAAACCTTGTAGGGTGCGCCGTGCGCCCCAGCAGCTTACGCACCGAGTGCAGATGACCTGTTGACCTCACACCGCCTGAAGATTCGAGAACACCATGCGTCCAGCCCGTGCCCTGATCGACCTGCAAGCCCTGCGTCATAACTACCAATTGGCCCGCGACGTGTCCGGCGCGCGGGCGCTCGCGGTAATCAAGGCGGATGGTTACGGGCACGGTGCGGTGCCTTGCGCCCAGGCTTTGGCGGGGCAGGCTGACGGTTTTGCCGTGGCCTGTATCGAGGAAGCGCTGCAACTGCGCGAAGCCGGCGTCGCTGGGCCTATCCTGCTGCTCGAAGGCTTTTTCGAGTCCGACGAATTAGCGCTGATCGAGCAGCACGACCTCTGGTGCGTGGTGCATTCGTTGTGGCAGCTCGAAGCCATCGAACGTAGCGCAGTGACCAAGCCGTTGCAGGTGTGGCTGAAGATGGACAGCGGCATGCACCGCGTCGGTCTGCACCCGGCCGATTATCAGCAGGCCTACCGACGCCTGCTGGCCAGCGGCAAGGTGGCGAAGATCGTCTTGATGAGCCACTTCGCCCGCGCCGATGAACTGGCTTGCCCGCGCAGCGCCGAGCAACTCGCGGTATTCGAGCAGGCGCGCCAGGGCCTGGCGGCCGAGGTCAGCCTGCGCAATTCCCCCGCCGTGCTCGGTTGGCCCGAGCTGTTCCCGCAGCAGCACCCCAGCGATTGGGTGCGCCCCGGCATCATGCTTTACGGCGCCACGCCATTCGAACAGGCGCAGGCCACCGCCGCGCGACTGCAACCGGTGATGACCCTGGAGTCGAAAATCATCGCCGTACGCGACTTGCCGGCCGGCGAGCCCGTGGGTTACGGCGCGCGTTTCGTCAGCGAGCGGCCGACCCGTGTCGGCGTGGTCGTCATGGGCTATGCCGACGGCTACCCGCGGCATGCGCCGACGGGTACACCGGTCGCGGTGGACGGCCAACTGACCCGGCTGATCGGCCGCGTATCGATGGACATGCTCACCGTCGACCTCAGCGACCTGCCGGGCGCCGGCCTTGGCAGCCGGGTCGAGTTATGGGGCAAGCAGGTGCTGGCCAGCGATGTCGCGGCCCGCGCCGAGACCATTCCCTATCAGTTGTTTTGCAATCTGCGCCGCGTGCACATGCACTATCTCGGCGGTTAAAGGGTCGCTTGGAAGAATCTGTGGGTGAGCTGTTGTAAATACTGAACACTGTTGCGATGATACGGCCACTTTCATCCGTATCTTCCCGAGGGGGACTCCAGCATTGGACGTCGGTGTTCGACTGCAATCCATTCGCAAACTCAAAGGCCTTTCCCAGCGCGAACTCGCCAAGCGGGCAGGCGTTACTAACAGCACTATTTCGATGATCGAGAAGAACAGCGTGAGCCCCTCGATCAGCTCGTTGAAAAAGGTGCTGGCGGGTATTCCCATGTCGCTGGTCGAGTTCTTCTCCCTCGAAGTGGAGCAGGACAACCACACCCAGGTCGTCTACAAGGCCGGTGAGCTGATCGATATTTCCGACGGCGCGGTGACCATGAAACTGGTCGGCAAGGCTCATCCCAGCCGCGCTATCGCCTTCCTTTCCGAAACCTATCCGCCTGGCGCCGGTACCGGCGACGATATGCTCATGCATGAGGGCGAAGAGGCCGGGATGCTGGTCGAAGGCCGTCTGGAGCTGACCGTTGGCAGCGAGACCTACGTCCTGGAAACCGGTGACAGCTATTACTTCGAAAGCAGCAAACCGCATTGCTTCCGCAACCCGTTCGACGTGCCGGCGAAACTGATCAGCGCCACCACGCCGGCGAATTTCTAGGAAACAGCTACAAGCCCAAGCTTCAAGCTGCAAGTGAGAGCATCCCGCACGCGCTCTTACTTGCAGCTAGTGGCT
>CBIHQF010000401.1:0-4382 GCA_966211665.1 uncultured Pseudomonas sp.
GAGCAGTTGGCTTTTAACCAATTGGTCGTAGGTTCGAATCCTACACGACCCACCATTTCAAGCTCGCTTGAATGATAAAGAACCCGCCTGACGCGGGTTTTTTATTGCCTGCGATTTGGGATCTGCTTGCCTGTGCGGCGAGATGACGGATTCCGTAGCCTGGATAAGCGCCAGCGCAATCCGGGGGCATCCCGGATCGAGCCGTGCTCATCAGCTTTTTCCTGCGTGCGGTTAGTGCAGCTTGAGCCGCGGCTCGGTACTGCGGCCAATGCGCCCGCCGATCATCAGCAGTAAAGTGCGCACCACGCCATACAAGGCGATTTGATGCATGCGATAAAGCGAAACGTAGAACATCCTTGCGAGCCAGCCTTCGAGCATCACGCTGCCGGTCAGGTTACCCATCAGGTTGCCGACCGCCGAAAAACTCGACAGCGAGATCAGTGAGCCGTAATCGCGATAACGGTATTCCGGCAGCGGCTGGCCGGCGATGCGCAATTTCAGGGATTTGGCCAACAGCGACGCTTGTTGGTGCGCGGCCTGGGCGCGCGGCGGGACATTGCGACCTTCCGCGCCGGGTTGCGGGCAGGCGGCGCAGTCGCCAAAGGCGAAAATATTGTCGTCGCGGGTGGTTTGCAGGGTCGGCCGCACCTGTAATTGATTGATGCGGTTGCTCTCCAGGCCGTCCAGGTCTTTGAGAAAAGCCGGTGCACGAATCCCCGCGGCCCAGACTTTCAGGCTGGCGGGAATGGTCTGGCCTTGCGCGGTTTGCAGTGCGTCGCGGGTCACCTCGCTCACCGCGGCGCCGGTCAGCACCCTGGCCCCGAGTTTTTCCAGGGTTTTATGCACCGGTAGGCCGATGCGTTCGGGCAGGGCGGGCAGTACCCGTGGCCCCGCTTCGATCAGGGTGATGCGCATGTTCTCCGGGCGGATACGGTCCAAGCCGTAAGCGGCCAACTCATGGGCGGCGTGGTGCAGTTCGGCCGCCAGTTCCACGCCGGTGGCGCCTGCGCCGACAATCGCCACGTCGATTCGCTCGGTGCTCTCGGTTTGCTTGGCGTGGGCACGCAGGTAGTGGCTGAGCAACTGTCGATGGAAGCGCTCGGCTTGCTCGCGGGTATCGAGAAACAGGCAATGCTCGGCCGCGCCGGGGGTGCCGAAATCATTGGTGGTGCTGCCGACGGCGATGACCAGGCTGTCGTAGCCCAGCTCGCGTTCAGGCATCAGCAGTTCGCCGTCTTCGTCGTAGGTGGCCGCCAGGACGATGCAGCGCGCCGCGCGGTTGAGGCCGGACATGCAGCCGAGCTGGAACTCGAAATGATTCCACTTGGCCTGGGCCACATAATTCAGCTCATCTTCCGAGGAGTTGAGCGAGCCGGCGGCCACTTCGTGCAGCAGTGGTTTCCAGATATGCGTCAGGTTGGCGTCGACCAGGGTGATATGCGCTTGGCGCCGTTTACCCAGGGTTCTACCCAGGCGGGTAGCAAGCTCCAGACCGCCGGCGCCGCCGCCGACAATCACTATTCGATGGGACATGGGACATTCTCGCAAGGTTTGAAAAATGCGCGGCGAGTGTCAGGGCGGGCGCGAAGCAGCTCATAGCACCAGACGACTCAGAAGACGGCTCAGCAGGCCCAGTCCGATTACGGTAAGCAGGATGATCAGCAGCAGGCGCCATACTCTGAAGGGTTGACGCTCGACTTGATGCTGCGGGGCACTCAGGTATTGATCGACGCGTTTTTGGTCGTCTGGGCTCAGGCGGCTGGACATGCATACCTCGTTAGATCGGCTCAGTGGCGTTACCGTCCAGCTGCGCCGTGAATGCGGGCTATTCTAGCCGGGGGCTCTATGGGGGCTCAACGCGCAGGTCGTCATTCGGATGAATAATGGCGCGTTACTGGTCGGCGCTTGTTTGTGCGGGTATCGATCAGGCGTTGCCCGCCGGCGCGAGGCCATCGCCCTCATCATAGACTGATGCCGACATCGAAGAGCACGCTGCGGCCGAGATTATTGCGCAGAAACGCCGGCGCATCCGGGTGGGCGAAGAGTACGCGGGCGAACGTTGGGCCGACCAATGACAGCGATCGCCAGCCTTGGCGCAAGTATTCGGTGGGCGGTGGAAAGTGGCTATTGAAGTCCGGTACCGCGCGTTTCAGGCTGACGAATGCCAGTAAATCGAGCTCGCCGGGGTCGAGGCCACGCTCCAGATAATTGTGGGATTTTTTGCGCAAGGTAGGCGCCAGGCGGGCCTGTAGTTCGGCCGCGCCAATGCGCTTGGGTTTGGCTTCGCGGCGCACCAATTGGCTGAGGGAAAAAGCGCTGCGGCGGCGGTCCAGTTCGGCGCGCCATTCATCGTTCAGGCGACGGCCCTGGTCCAGCACGAAAAAAACCTCGAAATTGGCCTCGCGAAACAGCACGTCCGGCGGTTCTTGTCCGGATGCGCTGAACTCGTCGAGGTGGTGTCTGACATTCAAGGCTTGCAGGAGGCGCTGGCACACCCAACGCTCACGCTCCCACTTGCGGGCATTGGAGAGAAACGCATTGGCCTGCTCGGCCTGGTGCGTCAGCAGACGCAGATAGTCGGAGTCATCCATGGGGCTAGCTTAGCCTGCGCGCTTAAGCGGCTGGAAGTCCGGGGTGAGGGTTTTTACGGGTGTCGTGCAATGAGTGCTCGTTCGTTGAGCGGCGCTTGGCGATACTGCATACGGTCGCTGGTCATGAGGTTGTTCGGCAAAGCTTGCGGATAGACTGGCGCTCAATAGGGGGTGACCGATGATCGCTGCACAATTACTCTCGCCCGTCAGTCAGGCGGCTGGCTGGTTGCTGTATGCGCCTTTGCTGCTTTGGGCATTTTGGCGTGCGCCCTGGCTGGAGTTGTTCAGCGACCTGCGCCGTCAGCATCTGCTGTTCGGCACTGTGGTGGCGCTGTTTCTCCTGTGGCTGGTGCGTCGCGATTTCGCCTCCGGGCTGTCCTACCACCTTATCGGCATGACTGCGGTGACCTTGCTGCTGGATTGGCCGCTGGCGATAGTGGCGGGCTTCGTCGCGCAACTCGGCATGGTGTTGCTCGCTCGTCAGGACTGGGCCGCTATCGGAGTCAATGGCGCGCTGCTGGTGTTGATTCCGGTAGCGGTCACCGAGGCGTGTGCGCTGCGAGTGGAGCGCTTGCAGCCGCGAAATCTGTTCGTCTATATCTTTTTCTGCGGCTTTTTCCCGGCGGCGCTGGCGGCCTTGCTTTGCGTTCTGGCGGGGCTGGGAATCTTGTGGGCCGACGGGCTCTTCCCCATGCCGCCCTGGCTCGGGGATTTCGTCGGCTACCTGTGGTTGGTGATATTTCCCGAGGCGTTTATCAACGGCATGCTGGTGACCGCATTGGTGGTGTTCTACCCGGATTGGCTGGAAACCTTCAATCGCAGCCGCTATCTCGCCGCGCCTTGGAAGGATGGCGATAAACCACAATGATAATGGGCGCATGCCGGCCGAATCTATGGTTATCCCCCATTGCGCGATGTTTCGTAGGAGGCGCGACCCCGCGGCGAATGCAGCCCGCAGGGCTGCCTGTTCATTGGTTCGCGGGTACGGCGAAAAGCTCGCCCCGAGGTCGGGCCTCCTACAGACTGCAAGCAATTTTCCCCCTGGCGATACAACACCTAACCGGGGCATAGCCCTATCCGTAAGCCGGGCTTGACCTGAGTCAAGCTTTGGCGCTTCCTGTCAGGCACGCTTGCGTTGTAGGGATTTGTCGGAGGGGATGCTATGAATGTGCACGGGTGGGCCAGGCATGAAGTCGAGCAGAGTTTGCAGCAGGCACGTGAGCGTGGCTTCGCGCCAGGGCTAGGGTTGCGCGCCTTGCTCAGCGCAGTAGTTGCGAGCGCGAGGTGGCGGATTTGGCCGCGGAGTTGCAGTTCCTCGCCGAAAACCTGGATGAGCGTGATTTCGCTTTTATGCGGCCTTGAGCGCCAGCGACGCTGTCAGTGTTGACGCGGCAACCTGTAGCCCGGATGCAATCCGGGACAATCTAGCGTCTGGCGAGCGATCCCGGATTTCCTACGGGCTACTGGAGCGGTCTAGGGTGGATCGGGACGCGTAGCTGACGCTTTTTTCATCCACCATCGCGGTTGGTGGATGGATGAATCGTCATCCATCCTACGGGGTCGAGGACCCTGCGAATAAACATAGGATCTACAACAGGGGGGCAACTCCGTAGCCTGGATAAGCGTCAGCGCAATCCGGGTAGCCTAATCCCTGAGTCCCCGGATTGCGCCAAGCCTTATCCGTACTACAAAAATGTGTTCAATGCTGGCGTGGCGGCAGATCGCTGGAAAACAGCTCGTCTTCAAGTTCACTGCCCGGAATGGCGTGTTCTTCCGACGCCCAGGCGCCCA
>CBIHQF010000402.1:0-4381 GCA_966211665.1 uncultured Pseudomonas sp.
TTCGTCAGTCCATTGGCTTCGACCGCTTCAACGATCTATTCGAGTCGGCCATGCGTAACGAGTCGGGCAGCAGCTATCCCCCGTATAACGTCGAGAAATATGCCGACGACCGTTATCGCATCGTCGTGGCGGCGGCCGGCTTCCAGTCGGAAGATCTGGATCTGCAGGTCGAGCGCGGGGTGCTGACAGTCACCGGCGGCAAGCGCGACAACGCCGAGAACGTCACCTACCTGTATCAAGGCATTGCGCAGCGTGCATTCAAACTGTCGTTCCGTCTGGCCGACCATATCGAGGTCAAGGCTGCGGAACTGACCAATGGTCTGTTGAACATCGACCTGCTGCGGGTGGTGCCGGAAGAGGCCAAGGCCAAGCGCATTCCGATCAATGCCGTGCATCCCGCATTGGACAATTGAGCCGGCAGTCACAGCCAGCTAACAAGGGCGCCCCGCGGCGCCCTTGTCGTTCAGTGTCCGTTCAAGCGATCAGATGTTGATTGCGCAGCAATAAAACCCTGAATTCGTCGAGAGGCAGGGGTTTGCTGAACAAGTAGCCCTGGTATCGGTGGCAACCCTGTTGCTGGAGAAAATCCAGTTGCTCCTGCTCCTCGACCCCTTCGGCGATCATCTCCAAGCGCAGACTGCGCGCCATGGCGACTATCGCGCGGATGATTTCCGCATCGTTGGGGTCATGGGTGGCGTCGCGCACGAACGATTGATCGATCTTCAGCACATCCACCGGTAGGCGCTTGAGGTAGGTGAGCGATGAATAGCCGGTGCCGAAGTCGTCCATGGCGAAGCTGATGCCGAGGCGTTTGAGGCGGTTCATTTTGGCGATGGTGTCCTCGATATTCTGAATCACGATGCCTTCGGTGATTTCCAGCTTGAGGACGGGTTTCGGCAATTTACTGTTGCGCAAACTGCTTTCCACGCGCTCGACGAAATCCTGCTGACGGAACTGCCACGGGCTGATATTCACGCACAGGCTGAAATCCTTGGACTCGATCAGACCGTCGCCCAGCAGTTGCGCGCAGGCGTGGCAGGCCTCGGCGAGTACCCAGCCGCCGACCTCGAGGATCAACCCGGTTTCTTCCAATACCTGGATGAACACGGCCGGCGACTGCGGCCCGAGCGTCGGGTGGAACCAGCGCAGCAGGGTTTCCGCGCCGATGATGTGCCCGTTGCGCGCATCCACCTGGGGTTGGAAATACAGTTCGAACTCGCCGCGCGCCATGGCCAGGCGCAGGTCGTTCTCCAGGCGCAGGCGCTCGCTGGCCGCTTCCTGCATGCTGCGTCGGAACAGCTGAATGGCGTTGCGGCCCGAATCCTTGGCGCGGTAGAGCGCGATATCGGCGCGTTTGAGCAGATCCGCCGGGGTATTGCCGTGATCGGGAATCAAGGCGATGCCGATGCTCGGGGTGATTTGCAGGGTATGGCCGCCCAAGTGCATCGGCTCGGCGAGCAGTTCGCGCAGTTTTTCGGCGATGCCGCGGGCTTGCTGGACCACGTCCGAGCGCTTGCCCTCCAGTCCGGACAGCAGCACGACGAACTCGTCGCCACCGAGGCGGGCCACGGTATCTTCCTGGCGCACGCTGGCTTCCAGGCGCGCGGTGACCATTTTCAGCACCGCATCGCCGACCGGGTGGCCGAGGGAATCGTTGATGTGCTTGAAATGGTCCAGGTCGAGAAACAGCAAGGCGCCGCGTAACTGATGGCGCTTGAGCAAGGCGATCTGCTGGTTCAGGCGATCGATCAAGAGCGCACGGTTGGGCAGGTTGGTCAGCGAATCGTGATAGGCCAGATGTTGGATCTGTGCCTGGGCCTCCTTTAGCTGGCTGACATCGCGGGCGGTCAGCAGCAGGCAGTCGGTGCCTTTCAGTTGGATCGGCTCGACCGAGACCTCGACTGTCTTGACCGTGCCGTCACGGTGCTTGCCGAGCATTTCGCGGTGCAGCACATGGCCGTCGCGCTGCAGGGACTCGAGCATTTCCTGGCGTTGTCTGGGGTCGGCCCAGACGTTCATTTCCAGGGCGGTGTGGCCGATGACTTCTTCCGCACGATAACCGGTCAGGCGATAAAAGCCTTCGTTGACCTCGATATAACGGCCCGTATCGCGTTCGGTGATGGTGATGGCGTCGGGGCTGGAGTGGAACGCCTTGGCGAACTTTTCCTCGCTGGCCTTGAGCGCCGCCTCGGCGCGTAAACGCTCGCTGACGTCGCTGAAGGTGGAGAGGATGCACAGGCGCCGTTCGACCCGGATAAAACGGCTGGACACGATGCAGGTCAACTCTCGTCCATCCTTGGTGCGATACGTGGCTTGCTCGTTATTCAAGCCCTGTTGCGCGGTGAGCTTGTCGTACAGCCGTTTGCGCTCCTCGGTGTCGACCCAGAAATTGCTCTCCGGGCCGCTACGCCCGACCAACTCTTCGGGCTTCCAGCCGAACACCTGGCTGAAGCTGTCGTTGATCTCGACGAATACGCCGTCGCGGATACGCGAAACGCTGATCGGATCGGGGCAGGCCTGGAACAGGGTGGAAAACTTTTCTTCCGAGGCCTTCAACCGCCGTTCGCGCACCACCCGCTCGCTGATATCGATCAGGGTGCCGGCCATGCGCAGCGGTTTGCCCTGGCTGTCGCGGTAAAGCTTGGCGGTGCTCTCCAGGAAATGCACCTGCTTGTCGGCATACAGGGCGCGGTAGGTGACCTGGAAATGGTCGTGCGCGCCTTCGACCAGCTCGTTGTAGATTCGGCGCATGGTTCGGCGGTCTTCGCGCGGTACATGGCGGAAAAATTCGCGGAAAGCGTTGCTGAAGGGCTCGCGGGGCAAACCGTGCAACAGTGCGGCGCGGGCCGAGGCGAACAGGGTGTCGCTGGGGATGTGCCAATCCCAGGTGCCCAGGTCGGCGGATTCCAGGGCCAGATCCAGGCGCTCCTGGCTGTCCTTCAGGGCACGCTCCTGGGCGCGCTGTGCGGTGATGTCGCGCACGGTCAGCACCAGGCAGGTGCGGCCTTCGTGCTCGATTTCACCGCCGAACAGCAGGTTGTCGCTGATCTCGCCGTTACGGCTGATAAGCCTCGTTTCCAGTGCATCCAGGCTACCGGTGCGTAGCGCGTCGAGCATGCGCTGGCGGTCGTCCGGGGTGGCCCAGATACCCAGTTCCAATGAGGTGCGGCCAATGGCTTCGGCGGCGCTCCAGCCGAACTGCCGTTCGAAGCTGGGATTGACTTCGATAAACCGCCCGCTGCTTTTCTCGGTGATGACCACGGCGTCCGGCGTGTGCCGGAAAGCTTGTGCGAACTTGGCCTCGCTGCTGCGCAGGGCGGCGTCGGCGCGCTTGTGTTCGGTGGTGTCGCGAAAAGACGCGAGGATATAGGCTTCGCCGTCCAGCTCGACATGTTGGCTGGATATCACGCCGTCGAGAATGCGTCCGTCACGGGTGCGCAGTTGTACATCCTGAACGCAGGGTTCGCCGTTGTGGGCGTTGCGCAGCACTTCGCGCTGTTGCGGATCGGCCCAGATATTCAATTCGAGCGTGGAACGGCCGATGGTTTCATGGGGCGGCCAGCCAAAGGTGGTGGCGAAATATTGATTGGCTTCGGTGATCACGCTGTCGGCCAAACGCACCAGGACGACACTTTCAGGGCTCATATGGAACAGGTTGGAAAAGCGTCGTTCCGACTGGCTCAGTGCCTGCTCGCGGGCCTGTTGTTCACTGATGTCGCGAATCACCCCCATCATCCGCTGCTTGCCGTCGGCATCGCGTTGCAGGCTGCCGCTGATCTCCAGCCAGTGCAGGCTGCCGTCCGGCCAGCGAATGCGATGACGAAAGGCTTCGGGGCTGGGGTTGCCGGCCAGCACCCGCTTGAATAATTGAATGATTTCGCCGCGATCCTCTTCGGGGATCAGCTCGATATAGTCGACTTGCTCGGTCAGCGGGCGTTTCGGGTCCAGGCCGAACAGCGCTTGAGCGCCGCGCGACCAACTGACTCGGCCGCTTTCCACCTCCCAGTACCAGGCGCCGAGGTTGGCGCCATTCAATGCGGCGAGCAGGCGCGGCGCATCGCTCCAGGCTTTTTCGAATTCGATGGGGTCCAGTGCCGGAATAAACGGCAGAGGGGGGATTCGGTTATCGGACTTGGCCATGCATGGCACTTCCTGTCAGCGCTGTCGGCCGACGCCCCGTAAGTGAACGACATGGCTGGGTCATGCAGAAACCTTTATGGATACTGCTCATCACGTTAGCCTCTCGGCGGACGCCCGTGCAAGGGCGTGCGTTCGTCATCCAGGAGCCGCATGAATGCCCGCGCCGCATTGGAAAGGGTGCGCTCGGTGTGTGTGATATAGCCTAGCTGTCGCGACAGTTGGATGCTCGGCAACGACAAAC
>CBIHQF010000403.1:0-4380 GCA_966211665.1 uncultured Pseudomonas sp.
GGACATCTTTCTGATTCCCGGAAATGAACTCTGACTGCTCGCTAGATTACAGCAGGGTAGTGGCCTCAGCCAGTCGAGGCTTGGGGTTGGCTGGTTACCGATGGTTACCGCAAATAGCCGCAGATCGTTGTTCGAAAGCCTATTACCGTTGGGAGCACTGTCAAGTTCTGCGTGCTGCGGGGCGACGCCAGGTACACCGCTGGTGCGCTAGGGTCTGTTGCCGTTTCAGCGCACGCCGCGATGAAACGGCAACAGACCCTAGATTACGCGGGAAAAATGCCGGTCGCTCCGCTCGCTCAGGTAGCGGTCGAACAGCATGCACAGCGAGCGTACCAGCAGGCGGCCGGCGGGCTGGACGCTGATGCCCTGGTCGTCGAGGCGGATCAGGTCGTCCTGGGCCATTTGCTGCAGCTGCGGCCAGATATCGGCGAAGTAATCGTGGAAGACGATACCGTGGTCCTGCTCGATCTCGGCGAAATCCAGGCGGAAATTACACAGCAATTGCTGTATCGCCGCCCGCCGCACCAGATCATCTGCACTGCAGCGCAGGCCTCGTTCGGTCGCCAATTGCTGGGTATTCAGGGCTTGTTGGTAGTGATTCAGGTCGCTGGCGTTTTGGCAGTAAAGGTCGCCGATCTGGCTGATCGCCGATACGCCGAGGCCGATCAGGTCGCAATGGCCGTGAGTGGTGTAGCCCTGGAAATTGCGTTGCAGGCGGCCATCTTCCTGAGCGCTGGCCAGCTCGTCGTCGGGCAGTGCGAAGTGATCCATGCCGATATAGCGGTAACCGGCGGCGTTGAGTTGAGCGATGCTGTTTTGCAGAATCGTCAGTTTATCCGCGACCCCGGGTAACTCGCGATCGTCGATGCGGCGCTGGGCGATAAAGCGTTCGGGCAGGTGCGCATAGTTGAACAGTGATAAACGGTCGGGCTGCAGGGCGATGATTTCGTCGAGGGTCAGGGCGAAACTGGCCGGGGTTTGTTTGGGCAGGCCGTAGATCAAGTCGATATTCACCGAGCGGAACTGCAAAGTATGCGCGGCATCGACGATGGAGCGGGTTTCCTCCAGGGTTTGCAGGCGATTGACCGCGCGCTGCACGGCCGGATCGAGATCCTGCACGCCGATACTGATGCGATTGAAGCCCAGTTCGCGGAGCAGGCCCATGGTCGACCAGTCGGTTTCGCGCGGGTCTATTTCGATGCTGTAGTCGCCGGAATCGTCATTCAATAAGTGGAAGTTCTCGCGCAGTTTACCCATCAACTGGCGCAGCTCATCGTGGCTGAGAAAGGTCGGCGTGCCGCCGCCCAGATGCAGTTGTTCGACGGTCTGGCGTCGATCGAGCTGGCGCCCGAGCATGGCCATCTCGTGCTCCAGCGCATGCAAATAAGGCTGGGCGCGCCCGCGATCCTTGGTGATCACCTTGTTACAGGCACAGAAATAGCAGGCATGGGCGCAGAACGGGATATGCAGATAAAGCGACAGCGGACGCAGCGTGCTGCGGCTGTCGCGCAACGCATGCAGCAGATCTTGCGGGCCTATGCCTGGATGGAACTGCAGAGCGGTCGGGTAGGAGGTATAGCGCGGGCCGACCTGATCGTAGCGGCGGATCAGGTCGCTGTCCCAATGGGTGGCATCGAGCATGCGGGCACTCCCGGTTTGGCTGTCAATGCCGGGAGTCTAAGAGCGCGCCGTCGAGCTTGTTTTGACTTGGGTCATGGCTCCATGGCGCGCAGCTGCAAGCTTTAAGCGATAAGCCGCAGGCTGGAGACAACGCCGCTGTAGCTCATGCGCGAGCTCAATGCCCCATCAGCCAATGCTGGTGCGGGCCGGGCAGGGTCCATAGACCGAAAAGAATCACCAGGATGCCGCCGGCCATGCGTACGCCGCGTTCGCGCAGCAAGGCGCTCAGGCGTTCGGCGGCCATGCCGGTGGCCAGCAGTACCGGCAGCGTGCCGAGGCCGAAAGCCAGCATCAACGCCGCGCTGTCCAGGGCGTTGCCCTGGCTTGAGGCCCAGAGCAGGGTGCTGTACACCAGGCCGCAGGGTAACCAGCCCCACAGGCCGCCGAGAACCAAGGCGCGCGGTAGGCTGGTGACCGGCATAAAACGACGGGTCAGCGGCTGGATATAGCGCCACAGGCCACGGCCAAGGGCTTCGATGCGGGCCAGGCCACTCCACCAGCCGCCCAGATACAGGCCCATGGCGATCAACAGCAGGGCTGCGATTATGCGCAGCAGCATGGCCGCGGAGCTGTTGTTCAGCGCCCAGCCGGCCAGGCCGAGCAGCAGGCCGGCGGCGGCATAGCTGAAAATGCGCCCCAGGTTGTAGGCCAGCAGCAACTGGAAACGTTGCCCCCGCCGTTCGGCGGGGATGGCCAGGGTCAGCGCACTCATCAAGCCGCCGCACATGCCCAGGCAATGGCCGCCACCGAGCAGGCCGAGGATCAGGGCCGAGAGCAGCAGCGGCGCCAGCTCAAGCATCGGGGTGCTTCTCGTCGGCACGCGGGGCGTCGGGCTTTTGCGTTTCGCTCACGCCGGCCTTGTGCATCGGGTCCTGGTCGTCGAACAGGATGCTGTGGGCCGGGCCGTCGAGGTCGTCGTACTGGCCGCTGTCGACCGCCCAGAAGAACAGCCAGATGGCGAAACCGACCAGAGCGATGGCCACTGGGATCAAAATATAAAGCGCGGGCATGCATTCTCCGGCAATTCATGGGTAGGTTGGGCTTCGTTCCTCAGCGCCAACCTACGGGTTGGGTGCGCGGGTCAAGCGCAGGGCATTCAGCACCACCAGCAATGAACTGAGCGACATACCCAGTGCCGCCCAGATCGGCGTAATCCAGCCGATGGCGGCGAAGGGCAGCACCAGGCCATTGTACAGGCTGGCCCAGGCCAGGTTCTCGATGATGATACGCCGAGTGCGCTGCGCTATGCCGAACGCCTGAACCAGGCTGTGCAAACGGTTGGACAACAAGACCGCATCGGCGCTGGTTTTCGCCAAGTCGGTGGCGCTGCCCATGGCCACGCTGATATCGGCGGCTGCCAGCACCGGCACATCGTTGACCCCGTCGCCGAGCATCAATACACGGTGGCCCTGCTGATGCAGTTTCTGCAATTCGGCCAGTTTGGCGTCCGGGGTCAAGCCGCCGTGCGCTTGCTCGATACCCAACCGGCGCGCCACTTCGCCGACCATCGGCGAGCTGTCGCCGGACAGCAGCAGCACTTGCCAGCCACGGGTGCGGCAGGTATCGAGCAAGGCGGGGGCATCGTCGCGCAAGCGGTCGTCGAGCACCAGCCAGGCCAGGGGCCCTAGCTCGTCGCCGAGCAGCAGCCATTGCCCCTGTTCGCCGGGGATCGCCGGTGGCGTCTGGCCACTGAGTTGGCTGACGAACACCGGCTGGCCGATGCGCAGCAGGCGACCGGCGACCCGGCCCTGCAGGCCCAGGCCGGGATGGCTGTCGACCTGCTCGGCCGCCTCGGCGGCGCGGCCGAAAGCGCGGGCGATCGGATGTTCGGAGCGGTTTTCCAGGGCCGCGGCCAAGGCCAGGCAGGTGTCGCCGTCCAGTTCGCCGAGCGGATGAATCGCGCTCAGGGTCAGGCGCCCTTCGGTAAGGGTGCCGGTCTTGTCGAAAATCACCGTATCGATCTGATTCAAGCCTTCCAGCACATGGCCGCGGGTCAGCAGCATGCCGAGTTTGTGCAGGGTGCCGGTGGCGGCGGTCAGGGCGGTCGGGGTGGCCAGGGCCAGGGCGCAGGGACAGGTGGCGACCAGCAACGCCAGTACGATCCAGAAGGCGCGCGATGCGTCGATCTGCCACCAGGCCAGGCCGACCAGAGCCGCGGCGATCAGTACGATCAGCAAGAACCACTGCGCCACCCGGTCGGCGATTTCCGCCAGGCGTGGCTTCTCGCTTTGCGCCCGTTCCAGCAGGCGCACGATGGCCGATAGCCGGGTGGCGTCGCCGAGGGCCTGCACTTGCACGGTCAGCGGGCCTTCCACGTTCAAGGTGCCGGCGGTGACCGAGTCGCCGACCGCGCGCGGCTGCGGCAGGTATTCGCCGGTCAACAGCGATTCGTCGATGCTCGACTGGCCGCTGAGGATGCGTCCATCGGCCGGCAGCAGGGCGCCGGGCGGCACCAGCACGCGTTCGCCGACCCGCAGTTCACTGAGCAGGATGCGCTGGCTGTGGCCGTCCTGATCCAGGCGCAGGCAGGAGGCGGGCAGCAGGTTGACCAACTGCGCGGTCGCCGCCGCCGTACGTTCGCGGGCGCGGCGTTCGAGGTAACGGCCGGCCAGCAGGAACAGGGCGAACATGCCCACCGCATCGAAATACAGTTCGCCCTGGCCGGTGACAGTCGACCAGATGCCGGCGGTATAGGCGCCG
>CBIHQF010000404.1:0-4352 GCA_966211665.1 uncultured Pseudomonas sp.
GGAACGGGCGCGGCCTCCTACAGGACATCGCAGCACGCAACACATAATTGGGACAGAGCCAAAAAAAACCCCGCCAATGAGGCGGGGTTGAGGGTACGAGCGTGGCGTGCTCGAAAGTTGAAACGGGTGTTACAGCAGCATGGTGCGGATATCCGTCAGCACGTCGCCGAGGCGCTTGGTGAAGCGTGCGGCGGCGGCGCCGTTGATCACCCGGTGATCGTAGGACAGCGACAACGGCAGCATCAGCTTGGGCTGGAAGGCCTTGCCGTCCCAGACCGGCTGGATGGTCGCCTTGCTGACGCCGAGGATCGCCACTTCCGGCGCGTTGACGATCGGCGTGAAGCCGGTGCCGCCAATATGGCCGAGGCTGGAGATGGTAAAGCAGGCGCCCTGCATGTCGTCGGCCGCGAGTTTCTTGGTGCGGGCCTTTTCCGCCAGCGCGGCGGCTTCGGCGGCGAGCTGCAGCAGGCTCTTCTGGTCGACGTTCTTGATCACCGGCACCAGCAGACCGTCCGGGGTGTCCACGGCGAAGCCGATGTGTACGTACTTCTTGCGGATGATCGCCTTGCCGCTCGGCGCCAGCGAGCTGTTGAAGTCCGGCAGTTCCTTGAGCAGGTAGGCACAGGCTTTCAATAGCAACGGCAGCACGGTGAGCTTGACCCCGGCCTTCTCGGCCACGGCTTTCTGCGCGACGCGGAAGGCTTCCAGCTCGGTGATGTCGGCCGAGTCGAATTGGGTCACGTGCGGCACATTGAGCCAGCTGCGGTGCAGGTTGGCGGCGCCGACCTGCATCAGGCGGGTCATCGCCACTTCTTCGACTTCACCGAACTTGCTGAAGTCGACCACTGGGATCGGCGGAATGCCGGCACCGCCGGTCGCGCCGGCCGGCGCTTCCTTGGCTTTCTGTAGCATGGCTTTGACATGCAGTTGCACGTCTTCCTTGAGAATCCGCTCTTTCGGGCCGGTGCCTTTGACTTCGGCCAGATTGACGCCGAAATCGCGGGCCAGCTGACGCACCGCGGGGCCCGCGTGCACTGCGCTGCCGCTGGACGGCACTTGCGCTGCCGCCGCGCTGGCGGCAGCGGCCGACAGTTTGGCGATGGCGTTGACTTCGGCGACCACCTCGGGCGCTGCGCCAGCCGGCGTGCTGTGCACCGTCTGAGCGGCTGCCGGGGCCGCAGCAGGAGCCGCAGGTGCGGCGCCGGCCACCTTGAGCTTGAGGATCAGGTCGCCGGTGCCGACTTCGTCGTCCAGCTTGACCTCGACACTTTCCACCACGCCGGCGGCCGGCGAGGGGATTTCCATGCTGGCCTTGTCCGATTCCAGGGTGATCAACGACTGGTCGGCTTCGACCGTGTCGCCGGCCTTGACCAGCACTTCGATGATCTTGGCTTTGCCGGCCGAACCGATATCCGGCACGTGGACATCCTGCACGCTGGCGCTGGCAGCGGGCGCCGCAGTGGCGGCGGGAGCCGGAGCCGGCGTTTCGGCTTTCGCCGGTTCGGCGGCTTTGGCTGGCGCAGGAGCCGGTGCGGCCTCGGCCGCGCCTTCGACTTCCAGCTCGAGCAGCTCGTCGCCTTCCTTCAAACGGTCGCCCAGTTTGACTTTGAGGCTCTTCACCAGGCCGGCCTTGGGCGCCGGGATTTCCATGCTGGCTTTGTCCGACTCGAGGGTCAGCAGGCTCTGATCGGCCTCGATGCGGTCGCCGACTTTCACCATCAGTTCGATCACTTCACCCTCACCGCTGCCGATGTCGGGTACGCGAATCAATTCACTCATCGTTTCGCTCCTTAGCAGTCCAGTGGGTTGAGTTTTTCCGGGTCGATACCGAACTTGGCGATGGCGTCGGCCAGCACCTTGGCTTCGATTTCGCCACGGTCTACCAGGGCTTCGAGAGCAGCGAGAACCACCCAGTTGCGGTCCACTTCGAAGAAGTGGCGCAGTTTCTTGCGGCTGTCGCTGCGGCCGAAACCGTCGGTGCCCAGGACCTTGTATTCCTTGCTCGGCACCCACTGGCGAATCTGCTCGGCGAACAGCTTCATATAGTCGGTGCTGGCGATGACCGGGCCTTTACGTCCTTTCAGGCACTGCTCGATATGGGTCTGCTTCGGCTTCTGTCCCGGGTGCAGGCGGTTGCTGCGCTCCACGGCCAGGCCTTCGCGGCGCAGTTCGTTGAAGCTGGTGACGCTCCAGACGTCGGCGCCGACGTTGAACTGCTCGCGGAGGATTTTCGCCGCCTCGCGCACTTCGCGCAGGATGGTGCCGGAGCCGAGCAGTTGCACATGGTGCGCGGCTTCCTTCTTGTCTTCCTCGAGCAGGTACATGCCCTTGATGATGCCGTCCTCGACACCTTCGGGCATCGCCGGCTGCTGGTAGGCTTCGTTCATCACGGTGATGTAGTAGAAGACGTTCTGCTGCTCTTCCATCATCTGCCGTGTGCCTTCGCGGATGATCACCGCCAGCTCGTAGCCGTAGGTCGGGTCATAGGTGCGGCAGTTGGGGATGGTCGCGGCCATGATGTGGCTGTGACCGTCTTCGTGCTGCAAGCCTTCGCCGTTCAGCGTGGTGCGGCCGGCGGTGCCGCCGATCAGGAAGCCGCGGGTGCGGCTATCGCCGGCGGCCCAGGCCAGGTCGCCGATACGCTGGAAACCGAACATCGAATAGAAGATGTAGAACGGCAGCATCGGCTGGTTGTGACAGCTGTAGCTGGTGCCCGCGGCGATGAAGGAACTCATGGCGCCGGCTTCGTTGATGCCTTCCTCGAGGATCTGACCCTTCTTGTCCTCGCGGTAGAACATCACCTGATCCTTGTCGACCGGCTCGTACAACTGGCCGACCGAGGAGTAGATGCCGAGCTGACGGAACATGCCCTCCATACCGAAGGTACGCGCCTCGTCCGGGATGATCGGGACGATACGGCTACCCAGCTCCTTGTCCTTGACCAGCTGCGCGAGGATGCGCACGAAGGCCATGGTGGTGGAGATTTCGCGGTCGCCGCTGCCATCGAGAATGGCCTTGAGGGTATCCAGCGGCGGGGTCGGAATGCTGAAGCTGTTGACCCGGCGCTGCGGTACGAACCCGCCGAGGGCGGCGCGACGCTCGTGCAGGTACTTGTACTCGGCGCTGCCTTCTTCGGGTTTGAAGAACGGCAGGTCTTCCAGTTGATCGTCCTTGACCGGAATGTCGAAGCGGTCGCGGAATTTCTTCAGGCTGTCGACATCGACCTTCTTGGTGTTGTGCGCGGTGTTCTTCGCTTCGCCGGCGCCGGTGCCATAACCCTTGATGGTCTTGGCCAGTACCACGGTCGGTTGACCTTTGTGGTGCACGGCCTGGTGGTAGGCCGCATAGACCTTATAGGGGTCGTGGCCGCCACGGTTGAGCTTCCAGATTTCGTCGTCGGAGAGGTCTTTGACCATCTCTTTCAGCTCAGGGCTGTTGAAGAAATGCTCACGGACGAAGGCGCCGTCTTTGGCTTTGTAGTTCTGGTACTCGCCATCGATCACTTCATCCATCCGGCGTTGCAGGATGCCGTCTTTGTCCTTGGCCAGCAGCGGGTCCCAGAAACGGCCCCAGACCACCTTGTTGACGTTCCACTGGGCGCCGCGGAACACGCCTTCGAGTTCCTGGATGATCTTGCCGTTGCCGCGCACCGGGCCGTCGAGGCGCTGCAGGTTGCAGTTGATGACGAAGATCAGGTTGTCCAGCTTCTCGCGGCCGGCCAGGGAGATCGCGCCGAGGGATTCCGGCTCGTCGCACTCGCCGTCGCCGAGGAAACACCAGACTTTCTGCTTGCCGGCCGGGATATAGCCGCGGTCTTCCAGGTACTTCATGAAGCGCGCCTGGTAGATCGCCTGGATCGGGCCGAGACCCATGGACACGGTGGGGAACTGCCAGAAGTCCGGCATCAGCCATGGGTGCGGGTAGGACGACAGGCCTTTGCCATCGACTTCCTGACGGAAGTTGTTGAGCTGCTCTTCGCTGATCCGGCCTTCCATGAAGGCGCGGGCATAAACGCCCGGCGAGGCATGGCCCTGGAAGTAGATCAGGTCGCCGCCGTGTTCGTCGGTCGGGGCCTGGAAGAAGTAGTTGAAACCGATGTCGTACAGGGTCGCCGAGGAGGCGAAGCTGGAAATGTGGCCACCCAGATCCGGGTCCTGCAGGTTGGTGCGCATCACCATGGCCAAAGCGTTCCAGCGCACCAGCGAGCGGATGCGGCGTTCCATGAACAGGTCGCCGGGCATACGGGCTTCGTGGCCTACCGGGATGGTGTTGCGATAAGGCGTGGTGATCGCATAAGGCAACTGGGTACCGCTGCGGGTGGCCAGTTCGCCGAGGCGGGTCATCAGATAATG
>CBIHQF010000405.1:0-4352 GCA_966211665.1 uncultured Pseudomonas sp.
TCCCGGGTGTCGCTTCGCTCGACCCGGGCTACGGATTACCTGTGTTTTAGCCCCGTAGCACGGATGAAATCCGGGGAGCGATGCCGGTCGCATAACCTGTCCCCCGGGATCGAATCCGGACTACACATGCAGCTTGTAGCCTGGGTTGAGCACGGCGATACCCGGGGCGCCCTTTCCCGGGTGTCGCTTCGCTCGACCCGGGCTACGGATTACGTGTGTTTTAGCCCCGTAGCACGGATGAAACCCGGGGAGCGATGCCGGCCGCACAACCTGCCCTGCGCAAATAGACCTTGGCCTTCAGCCCAACTGAAAACGACTGGTATTGCGCTGCAAGCCCTGGCTGCCGTTGCGCAACTGCTCGGCGGCGGAGCTGACCTGCTGCGCGCCATCGAGCAGCGCGGTGGCGGCTTGGTCGACCTGCTGGATATTGCCGCTGACTTCGTCGGCAGTGGCAGCCTGTTGTTCAGCGGCGGTGGCGATTTGCGCCAGGCGGTCGCTGACCAGTTGTACCGATTCGACTATCCCGGCCATGTCCTCGCCCATGGCCAATACGCTGCCGACATCGCCTTCGGCCTGGCGCACCGCTTCTTCCATCAAGGTCACCGACTGGCCGACCACCCGGTGCAGGTCGCTGACGGTCTGGGCGATTTCCGCGGTGGAGTTCTGCGTGCGCTGCGACAGCGAGCGCACCTCGTCGGCCACCACGGCGAAACCGCGACCCTGATCGCCGGCACGCGCGGCCTCGATCGCGGCGTTGAGCGCCAGCAGGTTGGTCTGCTCGGCGATGCCTTTGATCACATCCACCACCCGGGTGATCTGTTCGGTTTGCGTGCGCAGCTGCTGCAACGCCGCGGCGCTCTCGCCGAGACGACTGCTCAGCTGACGCATGCTGGTGCTGGTGCGGGCGCTACGCTGGTTGCTCTGGTCGGCGATCTCGCGGGTCTGCCCCGCCTCCACCGCGGCCTGCTCGCAGCTCTGCGCGACGCTCTGCGCGGTCGCCGCCATCTCGGTGGCGGCGGCGGCGATCTGGCTCATCTGCCCCTGCTGCTGCTCGACAGCCTGCAGCGCGCCTTGTGCCTGGCTGCTCAGCAGTTGCACGGTGCCGTCGAGGTTCTTGCTCTCCTTATTGACCCCTTGCAAGGTCTCGCTGAGCTGCGTCACGGCGGCATTCAACGCCACCGCGATTTCGGCCAGATCGTCCTGACCATGCACCTGGATCTGCTTGCGCAGGTCACCGTCGCGCAGGGCCCCGGCCACATCGACGATACCGGCGGTGCTGCGGCGGATCGAAGCGTTCAGGCACAGCAGCACATAGAGCGCCAGGCCGGTCAGCGCACCGAAACCGCCGATCACTTCCCACATGCCGATCAGATTGTTCTGCCGGTATACGCCCTGGCTGACTTCGAACTGCCGATGCAAGGCCTGCTGCAACGCGTTTATCTGCCCCTGTAAGGTGGCCACGCGCTGGACGAACTGCTCCGGGCTGACCGCCATCGGGCTGGACTCGAAAATATCCCGGTCGATTTCCGTGAAGAACAGTTCCAGGCCCTGCTCGGCTTCGCTGAGCGGCGCTTCCAGATTAACCATGGCCGCCGGTGCGCTCTTTCTCAGGCTGACGCCGGCTTTGAATACCTGGCTGCGAACCTCGTCCAGGTTACGCCGCAAATCGCGCATCAAGACCCGGCTTTGCAAGGTGAAATGCTGGGAAAGCACAGCACCATAGCCCTGGCTGACGAAACTGCCGAGGTTCTCGCGCAAGCGCGGCAGGGTAAAGGTCAGCTGTTCCATGATCAGATAGGTGTCGAGATTAGGATCGAGGATCAGGCCACTGTCGGTTGCTACCTGCTCGCGCAAGGTCAGCAGTTGCAACAGGGTTTTTTGGTAACGTTGCAGGGCTTCCGGTAATGCCATTTTGCCCACCGCGGCCACGGCTAGGTCGCCGCGCATCTCTTGCAAAAGCGTCAATTGTTCGCGCGCCACGTTACTGACCGCGTCGGTTTCCAGGCGCCTGGCCGCCTCCGCCAGGGCCTCGTCGAGTGCCCCCGCGCGTTGCTGCAGCAGCGCTTCGGCGGGCTTGTCGGTGCCCTTCCAACGGGAGTACAGCGTGCGTTGTTCGAGCAAGGCGTTCTGCACCTCGCCGAGCGCTTCGATCGCATGCATGCCCTCCAGCTCGTGATCGATCATCCGCAAGCGCTCCATGCGGTCGCTGCTTATCGCCCACAGGGCGTAGCCCAAAGGCAGGATGAACAAGACGAACAACAACTGGAATTTACGGGCGAAACTGAACCGCTCCAATACGCGCACACCCGGCGTGAGTAATGCAGTCATAGAACACACCTCAACAAGTCCCTTGCGCACCCGGTCGGGCACCGCAATGAATTACCCGAAGCAAGAATTGCGCCTGAACGCGCCGAGGCTATAAATGCAAGCGGCTCAGGTGATTAACTGGCGGTTGAAAAACGTCGGCGAGGCAGGCGAGGCCATTTTTAAGGCTATGTCCCAATGGCGTGTTGCACGGCGATAAGCCCAACGAGGCATGCCGATGCCTGTTGGGCTTCGCTGCGCTCAGCACTAACCTACCCAGTGCATGCAACATCTAACGGGTACATAGCCATTTTTAACGCCGTATCGACCACGCAGGTAGTTTTTCAACGCCTGGTAACCTGAGCATAGAGCATGGTGGCGCAACAGCGATGACTTAACAGCGAGGGGTGGAAGCGGTGAAGCGTTGCGCGGGGTTGACCGCCGCATCGAATTCGCTCAGGGCGGAGGCGCCGATCAGCAGCGGATAATTGAAGTGGCTGCGGTCCGTCAGGTTAACCTCGACGGTCCGCTCCACTTCGCCCAGACAGACGTCCAATTCGATCACCGGCCGCTCGCTGGGCGCCACACGGGACTCGTCCGGGTCGCTTTCCTCGTTGCGGCTCTTGATCTTGCTGACCCGCGCCAAGGGCTGTTCGAAAAGCGTGTCATCGGCGTTTTCGGTAGCCAGGCGAAAGCGCACCCAGGGCTCGCCGTCGCGTTGGAAGCGTTCGATGTCGGTGGCCGACAAGGACGCGGTCTTGGCCCCGGTGTCCATCTTGGCCTCGAGGGTTTTGCCGATTTGCGGCAATCCGATTTTTTCGTAACGGCCGTAAAGGGTGGGTTGCTCGGCTATTGCCGGTACGGCGAATAAGGCCAATAGAAGGGGAACGGTCTTCACGTAGTCGGTTCTCCGAACGGTGTTGATCGATTCTCCGAACAAGCGGAGCTACCCAGTCCGACTCGCACGGGCGCGGAAGGTTCGATGAGTCGTTGGCTCAGCGCGGCAGGCCGGTCCACAGCTCATCGACGTTGCGAAAGCCCCAATCGACCGCCGATTCGCGCGCGACTATCTTGTCGCGGCCGACCCATTGGGCCAGGTCGATCACTTCCTGGGGGATCGGCATTTTCGCCTTGGCGGAAAAGAACACTTTGACCTTGGGCGTGAGCAAGGACGTCGGGCTTTGATCGAGCACCACCGCGATACGCCCGCTGGCCAGGCGCACCAGCGAGCCGGTGGGATAGATGCCCATGACCTTGACGAAGGCCTGGAACACGCCATCGTCGAAATGGCCCTTCCACTCGGCCATCTTGTGAATCGACTCGGCCGGACTCCAGCCCTTTTTGTAGGGTCGGTCCGAGCTGATCGCGTCGTACACGTCGCACACCGCGCCCATCCGCGCGAACAGGCTGATCCGTTCGCCGACCAAGCGGTGCGGGTAACCGCTGCCATCGACCTTTTCATGGTGATGCAGGCAGACATCCAGCACCGAGGCGTTGGTTTGCTTGCCCGTCAGGAGAATTTCCCGGCCCGCCAGCGGATGCTTGCGCATGATGACGAACTCATCGTCGGTGAGTTTGCCGGGTTTGTTCAGCAGCGCCCACGGCACCGCCATCTTGCCGATGTCATGCAGCATGCCGGCCAGTCCGGCGTCGCGCACTTGCGCCTCGTCCAGGCCGAGTTGCCGGGCCAGGGCGATCATCAGCGCGCAGACCGCCACCGAATGCATGTAGGTGTATTCGTCGACATTCTTCAGCCTGGCCAGGCTGATCAGCGCATTGGGGTGGCGCAGCAGCGAGTCGGAAATCTCCCCCACCAGCTCTTCGGCCTGCTCGAACTCCAAGGCGCGCCCCATGCGCGCATCGCTGAACATGCTCACCACCGCCTGCTTGGAGCGTGCACACAGCTTGGAGGCCCGCGCGATCTCTTCGTCCAACGGGCAGTGCGCGCCAAGCGGCTCGGCGACCACCGCCGACAGCCGCTCTTCGACTTCGGCCTCGACTTGCTCGGCACTCTCGCTATGGATATCGGTGCCGACATCCAGCCCCTT
>CBIHQF010000406.1:0-4347 GCA_966211665.1 uncultured Pseudomonas sp.
GACACGGATGCTCTGGCGGTTCCCCTAGCCTAAATCATTTCGTTTATCCAAGCACGCGTCAGCCACTGATTTCAGCCTTTCGACAAGAGTCATCATGTTCAAGCGAAGCACCTTGCACCTGGTCGGCGCCGCCCGCGGCGCCGTCCTCTTCCTCAGCGGCTGTGCCAACCAGCTACCGCAACGCAGCGAGCATGAAGAACGCGTCGAGCGTACATTGCTCGACCACAACCTGCAGATAGATGTCGGCGAGCCACGCGTGCTGGAGCTGCCACAACGGCGCGTGCGCGTGCAGGAGCAGAAAACCTTCGAGGTCACCGCCTTTGCGGTCACCCGCCGTTACGACCGCTACACCCCTTACCAGGCGTGGCGCGAGCTGTATGAGGTGCCGCTCGGCGCGGTTGCCGTGGTGGCCGGTATCGGCGCCAACGTGCTGAACGTGGCGCTGCTCGGTAGCCTGCCCGATAGCGCGACCAAGGACTGGATCAGCTATGGCTTCGCCGGCCTCAACCCGTTCATGAACGCCGAATCCAACGGCCGCTCGCAGCAGAATCTCGCCAGCCTCGACGAACAGCGCCAGGATGCACGCACGGAATACTCCAGCCTGCCGTGGGCCGAACGCATCGTCAGCGTCAAAGCGGCCGAGCAAACCCACGAACTGCTGACCGACCGCAACGGCGTACTGCGCCTCAACCTGCTCGACGGCCCCTTCGCCGAGCAGGACATCAGCCATATCGGCGTCCTGTTGCTCAGCGCCGAAGAACCGCAAAGCGGCACCCGCGCCGATGCCAGCCTGCTGGTCAGCCACACGCTGCGCGGCAAGTTGCTGGAAGCCCACGGCCTGGTCTACGACGACCTGGAAGACGACGGCGTCGCGCAATGGGTGCACAGGGTCAAACGCCTCTCCGAACTGGGTCTCGAAGAAGAGGCCAGCGAGCTGGAACAGAGCCTGATCGAACTGACCCGCAACGACCCGGAACTGCAGGAGGCCTTTCTCAAGGCGTTGATGCAGGATGCCGGACGCCTGGTCGCCGATCCGGGCGACAGTTGAACCGGCATGACCGCGCGCCTCGCTCTGGCGTTACTGGGCCTGCTGCTGTGCATGTCGGTTTACGCAAGCGTGCGCCAGGCACCGGAACCCGAGCTGCGCGATTTACTGCAGCGCACCGTTGCCGAAGCGGACAGTTTTGCCGATAGGTTCGACGCCGAGGTCTGGCTGCTGGACATGTCCACCCGCCTGACCCGCTACATCCCCGACCCGCAAGAACGCCTGACATTGCTCAGGCTGGTGCACCGGGAAGCCAGCAAGGCCGGCTTGCGCCCCGATCTGGTATTGGCCCTGATCCATACCGAAAGCCACTTCAACCGCTTCGCGATTTCCTCGGTCGGCGCCCAAGGCATGATGCAGGTGATGCCGTTCTGGAAAGCCGAACTCGGCCGCCAACAGGACAACCTCACCGACAACGCCACCAACCTGCGCTACGGCTGCACCATCCTCAGCTTCTATCTGCGCAAGGAAAACGGCAACCTCAGCCGCGCCCTGGCCCGCTACAACGGCAGCCTGGGCAAACAGACCTACCCGGCCAAGGTGATCGGCTTCTGGCATGACTTCTGGTACGTCAAACCGTAACCGCTGGTTGGTGCCGAGCGCAGCGAAGCCCGACTGCCTCAACGCGCGCCAACCACTCAACCACGCACGATGAATCCGGCGATACCCTGCAACGGCTGGCTCTCCAGCTCGACGCCTGTGACCTTGGCCGCCTCCGGCCCTTGCTCCAGCCAGGCAGCCAACTCACGCACCGCGTCTTCTTCCCCTTCGAACAAGACCTCGACACGGCCGTCGGCGAGATTGCGCACCCAGCCATTCAAATCCAGGCGCTCGGCCTGGTTCTGCGTGTGCTGACGAAAACTCACGCCCTGCACCCAGCCACTGATATATCCATGCATGCAAATCCGCGACATCCGATCACTCCTGCGTCCGCAGTGTTGTTAAGCGCGCCCTGAGTCCGGCGGCCGTCTGTTCGCCGAGCAGACGTTCGCGCATCCGCCCTTGCCCATCGACGATAAAGGTCACCGGCAATACCTCGGCGCGCGGCAGGCCGAAGCGTGGCGCAGGGTCCTGCGCCAATACCATGAACTCGATACCCAGCGCCTGCGCCGCCTTGCCGAGTTCGGCGCCCTGCAAACCGTCGAAGTTCACCCCGAGCACGGTTACCGGCTGCCCGTCCATTTGTTCGGCCAGGGCGTTCAACTCGGGAATCTCGCTGCGACAAGGCGCGCACCACTCGGCCCAGTAATTAATCACCAACCACTGGCCTTCCAGGCGCTCACCCGCTACCTTTTGCCCATGCTGATCGACGCCGAAATTATCGGTGCAGCCCGCCAGGAGTAAACCGGCGATAATTCCCGCAATATTGGCCATGACCGCCTGGAGCCGTATCACCATGCTTTCGATCCTCGCCCACACAGGGTTGTTATGACGCTAGATGCCTTGCGCCTGGAAGTGCCGGAGATCCACGAGGAAGACGCCATCTCTCTGGCCGATCTCAACGAGCAATTACTGCAAGCCCGCTCGCAGCCGCAGGAGCATGCACTGCAGGCCGTCCTGAGCCTGCTGTTCCACCTCAATCGCAGCGTCACGACCTTACTCGAAAGGCAGCGCGCGCTGCAAAGCTTCAGCGAGGAGTATCGCCACTACGCGGCGGCCTATCGTAACGACACCCCGCCCTCGAGCCTGTTCGTGCGCCTATGCCGCGAGCTGGCCGCAGGCTTCAAACGCCTGCTGTTGCAGATACTCCAGGGTCGCCAGCCCTCGCGGCCACACCTGGCCTGGTGCCTGTATATGGCGCAACATTTTCTCGCACAAAACCTGCTGCGCCATTACCAGCTGTATCAGGAGCCGCCAGCCAGCCTATGGCGCGACAGCCATCTGCTGTATTGGATCGGCGAACGCCAGAATTGCCTCGACGAGCATGTCGCCGCCGCCTTTCAACCCCTGCCGGCCAGCAGTTTGCGCGGTCTCTATCAACAGATGCTACTGCTGGCCCTGAGCAACCCCTTTCACCTCGCCGAAGGCGAATGCCTGCTGCTGTTCGGCGCGCTGGCGCAGCTTGCCGAACTGCCGCGCCTGCTGCCCTGGGAACAGGACGATGAGATCGAGGGGCCGATCGTCAGCCTGACCGAGCCGCAACCCTGGATCGATTCGATGCAGCTCAGCGACAGCGACCCCAGCCATTTACGGCGCTTCGAGCTCGGCGCCCTGCTGGTCGCCCTGCACGAACCAGCGCCCTTGCAGAGCCAGGCTGAACGACAGCTACTGGAACGCGTGCAGCAGCAGTGGTCGGGACAACAACCACGCCGCCACCAACGCGCCGAGCAAGCGCAGGCGTGCAATCTGGTAGTCGGCCTGCCCGCCATTCATGCGCAACTGCTGGAAAAGCGCCCACTACCCACACCCGCGCAAATGCTCGATAACAGCCCGGGCGGCGCACGCCTGCTATGCAACCCGGATCACGCCCTGCAGCTATCCGTCGGCCAACTGATACTCCTGCTGAGCACCAGCGCAACCCCCACGCTGGCGCTGGTGCGCTGGCGCCACCTGAATGCCGACGGCCTGCACCTGGGTCTGCGCTACCTCAAGGGCTTGCCGCGCCCGGCATGGCTACGTCGCGCGCCCAGCGCCCAGGCTCATCCAGGTATCCTGCAAAGCACGCCGACCCCTGGCCATGGCTGGCACCATGGTCTGTGGCTACCCAACGATCAATTTGTCGAAGGGGAGAACTTCTGGCTGCAACTGGCCAATAGCAACAGCCAGACCGCAATGCCCCTACCCGCCGCCAATCTCAGCAGCGCTTCGGTAAGCCGTCACGCCATGCGCTTGGGATAAACACGCAACACTGCGAGCAATGTCACGCCAAGCATCGGCCGAGTGCACAGTTTCGTCGGTAAAGCCGCGCTTATACTTGATCGCACTCGTGTTTGATTCGCCCTGCTACCAGCCTGGAATTGCGCCCATGACCCAAGCCCACGACAAGTTGATCGGTCCAGTGCCTTCGCGCATCGTCGATGCCGCCCGCCTTCTGGTCACGCCTTACGAAGGGCGCGTTGCAGAGTTCAACGTCGCTACCTGGCTACAACTGCCCGGTTTGGCGACATTGCCCGTGTCCCTAGTGATCAGCTACCGCGATGGCGACAAACGTCGCGAAGTCGCGGTGGATCACGGCAAAGTCAATACCCACGGCAAGATCCTGTTGTCCGGCGTGGCGCGTGTACCGGTCAAACAAAAGATCCAGGACATGCAGGTCCGCCTGCGTACGGCGGTGCCGACGCAAGCCCTGATAGTCGAAGAGT
>CBIHQF010000407.1:0-4328 GCA_966211665.1 uncultured Pseudomonas sp.
ACACCAAGCTGTCAGCAGCCCTGGCTTAGAGTCGTCTCCGCAGGCCAGAACGCGCCGACGAAGGCACCGGCCTGCTGACATCAGCCATTCCAAGGAGAGAGAAATGAACGCGATCAACTGGTTCGAACTGTTCGTCAGCGACTTCGAGCGCGCCCGCCGCTTCTATGAGCAGGCGCTGGCAACCCCGCTGGAGACGATGGATGCCATGGGCGGGCGCATGGCCATGTTCCCCTGCGACCCGGAAAGCGGCGTCGGCGGTTGCCTGAGCGACTCGACGGAGCAACAGCCGGGAGCCGGCGGCACACGGGTCTACCTGAATGTCGAAGGTCAATTGGATGCGGTGCTGGAGCGCGTGCCCGCAGCCGGTGGTGAAATCATCCAGAACCGGATGTCCATCGCCCCCCATGGCTTCATCGCCGTGATAAAAGACAGCGAGGGCAATGTGGTGGGCCTGCACAGCATGTCCTGAGCGGCATACACGCCGGGCGTCATGCAGCGCCCGGCAGTTTTGGCATCGCCATCCCGATCATGAGAAAGGAATAGCCTAACAGGCCGTTGAAAAACGTAGGTGAGGCAGGCAAGACAAGGCAAAAATAGGCGAGGAAGCGGACTGGGCTCGCACGCGAGTTTACGTGCTGTAAATGAGCATTACTCGCTTCGCTCGCCCTGCGGGCCGCGCTGAAGCGCGTTAGCCGCGAGCGGCCTGCCGAGCCTGTTTTTAACGCCCCTCTCTTTTTATCAAGAGGGCCAACGCAGGTAGTTTTTCAACGGCCTGCTAAACGGCCAAGCCAGGGAGAGAGAATGAGACGCGCCGACCGCTTGTTTCAGATCGTCCAGTTCCTGCGCAGCCGCCGCCTGACCACCGCGCAGTGGTTGGCCGAACGCTTGCAGGTCTCGGTGCGCACCATCTACCGCGATATTCAGGATCTATCGCTGTCCGGCGTGCCGCTGGAGGGCGAGGCCGGGGTCGGTTACGTGCTGCGCCAGCCCATGGACCTGCCGCCATTGATGTTCGAGCGCGAGGAGATCGAGGCCCTGGTGGTCGGCGCACGCATGGTCAACGCCTGGGCCGACCCCGAGCTGCAACGGGCCGCCGAATCGGCGCTGGCGAAAATCCACAGCGTGCTGCCCGCCGCCCTGCGCGACGAACTCAACGGCAACCGCCTGTTCGCCCCCGAGGTGAACACCTACCCGGTGCATTGGCTCGGCCACCTGCGCCAGGCGATCCGCCAACGACGCAAACTGCAATTGAGTTACCGCGACGAAAGCGGGCAAGCCAGCGTGCGGCGCATCTGGCCGTTGGGCTTGTTCTTCTGGGGGCAGACCTGGACATTGTGCAGTTGGTGCGAGTTGCGCGACGACTTCCGCAACTTCCGCATCGACCGGGTGGACAGCCTCGACGATCTCGACGAGACCTACCAGACAGGTCCCGGGCAACGCCTGGAGGACTACCTCGCCGCTTATCTCTGCGCCGACGCCATCGCACCGGCCTACAAGAGCTGAATTACTCGTCGTCGAACTGATAGCTGCCGGGCGCCAGGTTCTCGAAGCGCGAATACTTGCCGAGGAAGGCCAAGCGCGCCGTGCCCAACGGACCGTTACGCTGCTTGCCGATGATGATTTCGGCGACACCCTTGTACTCGGTTTCCGGGTGATACACCTCGTCCCGGTAGACGAACAGGATGATGTCGGCGTCCTGCTCGATCGCCCCGGATTCACGCAAGTCGGAGTTGATCGGGCGCTTGTTGGGGCGCTGTTCGAGGCCACGGTTGAGCTGGGACAAGGCGATCACCGGGCAATTGAATTCCTTGGCCAGGGCCTTGAGCGAGCGGGAGATTTCGGAAATCTCGTTGACCCGGCTGTCGCCGCTGGAGCCGGGAATCTGCATCAGTTGCAGGTAGTCGACCATGATCAGGCCGATCTCGCCGTGCTCACGGGCCAGACGCCGGGTACGGGCGCGCATTTCCGACGGCGAGATGCCGGCGGTATCGTCGATGAACAGCTTGCGATCGTTGAGCAGGTTGACCGCCGAGGTCAGACGCGGCCAGTCGTCGTCGTCCAGGCGGCCGGCACGCACCTTGGTCTGATCGATGCGCCCGAGGGATGCGAGCATACGAATGACGATGGATTCCGAGGGCATCTCCAGGGAGTACACCAGAATCGACTTGTCGCTGCGCATCAACGCGTTTTCCACCAGGTTCATGGCGAAGGTGGTCTTACCCATGGACGGGCGGCCGGCGACGATGATCATGTCGGCCGGCTGCAGGCCGCTGGTCAGGTTATCCAGATCGGTAAAACCGGTGGACAGGCCGGTGATCGCATCGCCATTGTTGAACAACTCGTCGATGCGGTCGATGGCTTTGACCAGAATGTCGTTGATCCCCACCGGGCCGCCGGTCTTCGGCCGTGCCTCGGCGATCTGGAAGATCAACCGCTCGGCCTCGTCGAGAATTTCCTCGCCGGTACGGCCTTCCGGGGCATAGGCGCTGTCGGCGATCTCGTTGCTGATGCCGATCAGCTTACGCAGGGTGGCGCGCTCGCGAATGATCTGCGCGTAGGCCTTGATATTGGCCACCGACGGGGTGTTCTTCGCCAGTTCGCCGAGATAAGCCAGGCCGCCGACTTGCGACAGCTGACCTTCCTTGTCCAGTTGCTCGGACAGGGTCACCACGTCAAAGGGGTGGTTGCGCTCGGCCAGCTTGTGCACGGCGCGGAAGATCAGTCGGTGGTCATGCCGGTAGAAGTCGCCGTCGGAGACCTGATCGAGTACGCGCTCCCAGGCATTGTTGTCGAGCATCAAGCCCCCGAGCACGGCTTGCTCGGCCTCGATCGAGTGCGGCGGCACCTTCAGGGCGGAGGTTTGCAGGTCGTACTGTTCGGGAATGCTGATGTCGTTCATAAGGCTCTGGGCAGAATTCTGTGTTCACAAAACAAAAGGCACGACATCGCTTGCGCAATGTCGTGCCTGATTGTTAGCGGGCCGGCACCTGAGTGCAAGCACACTTAGTCGCGGGCCTGTTAGGCTGCTACTACTACAACCTTGACGGTTGCTTCAACGTCGCTGTGCAGGTGCACGGCCACGTCGTATTCGCCGATTTGACGAATGGTGCCGTTCGGCAGACGCACTTCAGCTTTGGCCACTTCGACGCCGGAGGCGGTCAGGGCTTCAGCGATGTCGTGAGTACCGATGGAACCGAACAGTTTGCCCTCATCGCCCGCGGTAGCGGTGATGGTGACTTCCAGTTCAGCCAACTGAGCGGCACGGGATTCAGCGTAAGCTTTCTTCTCGGCGGCCAGTTTTTCCAGCTCGGCGCGACGCGCTTCGAACGCGGCAACGTTGGCAGCGGTAGCAGCGGTGGCTTTGCCTTGCGGCAGCAGGAAGTTACGGCCGTAACCGGCCTTAACGTTCACTTTATCGCCCAGGTTGCCCAGGTTGGCGATTTTTTCCAGCAGGATCAGTTCCATTTGGTAATAACCTCTTAACTTTTAACCTTCACCGTTCGTGGAATCCGAGCCGGACTTGCGCTCGAAGCGACCACGAAAATCAAACAGACTGTCGACGATGGCCAAAACCACCAGTAACGGATAAGTCAGCTGCATAAACAGCAGCAGAGTGATGTACATCCCGACCAGCCAGAACTTGGCGAGCCGCCCTTGCGCCACCAGCCCATGCAACAGGGCGATGCCGGCAAACGCTAACGGTACGCTGCACAGTGGGGTCAGCATGGCCATTTGCGGACCCAGATTGGGTCCCAAGAGCATGCCACCTAGCAGCAACATCGCCAGCGGGGTGGGCAGTCGCAAGGCGTGAAACTCACGCCCGAAACCACCCGGGTTGTACAACAGCCCCTGCCAATAACGCCCTAGCATCAGGCTCAGCAGGCTGACCACCTGCAACAACGCCGCTATCAAACCGGTCAGCACCGGTGCAATCAGGCTATCCAGGCGCGCTCGCTCGTCCACCGACATCTGTTGGTGAACCCCTTCGAGCACTTGCGGCATGAGCTTCTGCAGCTCAGCCGCCATCGCCTCGATGGGTTCGCGGAACACCGCGCCCAAAACCAGCCCATACACCAGGCCCAGCGCCACGCTGCACAGCAGCACACGGTCCCAGGTCAGATTGGCGCGCAACAACAACGCCAACCCCAGCGCACCGAGTAGCACCAATAAGGTGCGCGGTTCGCCGAAATACCACCAGCCAATAGCCGGTAGCAGGGCCCAGAAGAGGATGCTCATCGCATCACTCAAACCGCGCCGCAGAAGCACCAGGCTCCCAGCGGCGGCACTTAACCAGAACAACAGCGGCAATGCCGCGGAAACGACCACTA
>CBIHQF010000408.1:0-4303 GCA_966211665.1 uncultured Pseudomonas sp.
GCAATCTTCCAGTTCGAAACGCTCATGCAGCAATTGCCCGAGACGATTCAGCTCTTCGCCCACCGACACGCCATCGCGGCAGTCGCCGTTATCGCAACGATCGTTGAACGCCAAAGCCACTTCGGTAATCGCTTCGATACGCGGATAGATTTGCTTGGCCAGATCGAGACCGCGCTGATCGCCAAAAGCCTTGGCTTCGTTGGTCAACTGCTCGTAGACCTCGAAGTGGCCGGCCGAAACGTAATCGACCAGAATTTCGCAGAACCTCTGCAAACCCTGGATATCGACTGCCGATGCCGAAGCGCTGCTCAGAGCCGTATAAGCCGTAACCAGTTCGCCCCGTTCCTGTAACCAACGGTCTATCAGCAAATGGACCCCGCCCCAGCGTTCCTGGGCGTTCTGACAACTCTCGAGCATGATGACCTCACTTCCCTAATTCGGTATTGCTGTTATACATCTGTTTCGAGACGTTTTGGGCCATTTCGGTGCAGAGGGGAAGACACCGCTATGCCCAGGTATATCCAGACCAAACTGTCCAGCGACCCGGTAGCCCGACGGTGCGTAAAGCCAGATTATGCTCGCATGCCGATGCCATCAAGGCGCCTGTTCGATAAATTTCATACGGTCGTTTGATCTGAGCCCCTTCCCCCGCCTGGCCCGCGAAAAGCCGGGCCAGCTCGCGCCCGGTCACGGTAAATCGCGCATCGCATGCCGCTGAATCGCCGCGATAAAACCTCCGGGCGCGGCGCTCGTACAAGGAGCGCGACAGACCGATTGCTAATGGCTCGTGGCGACGGCAGCGCTGCCAAGGCGCTGATCGAGCAAGCCCAATCCTTCTTGAAATAGCTCGTTGCTGCGCTCGATCTCGCCCAACTGCATGAGCAGACGCGCCAGCTCGGCACAGGTTTCCGGATGCCGTTGAAAGGCCAGGCTGCTTTCGAAATAGCCCTTGGCTTTACCCCAGAGCTGGTTGTGCGCGCACAGGCGGCCAAGCGTCAGCAGCAACCCGGCATCATCCGTATGCTGCTTCAACCACCCTTCGGCGACCTGTAGCTGGCGAACCGGATCGCGCCCATGCAGCAGTCCATAGAGGCGCACCAGGTGGCTGTCGTAGCGCTGCTTCAAGGCACCGCGCAAGAGTTCCTCGGCTTCGCCTTCGGCGCCGAGTAAGCGCAGCTGCTCGGCATACACCGCGAGCAATTCCGGCTCCTGCCGATAGGCGGAAGGCATCGCCTGCCAAACCTGCCGCAAGGCCGCCAGCCCTGTTTGCTCATCGCCCGCCTGCGCCTGGCCGACCTGCAGTAAGCGGCCGCGCCAGGCTTGCCGTTCGAGTTCGTTCAGTTCGGCATTGCCCAGGGCCTTTTCTTTGCGTAGATCAGGCAGCAGGGTGAGCAAAGCCGGCCAATCGCCCGCTTGCAGATAGAGTGCTTGAAGTTGACGCAGCACCAGGTGATGGTGCGGATGGCGCTCACGCATCGCCTGCAAGGTGTCCAGGGCCGCCGCGCTCTGACCGCGGGCCAATTGCAGCTCGGCGTGGGTCAGGGCGATCGCCAGTTCGGCTTGCGGCTGGCTGTTGAGCGCCTGCTCGATCAGCGCATCGCTTTCCTCGTATTGCCCCAGATGCTGAGCCGCGCGGGCGGCGCCCAAGTAGTAGCTGAGCGGCTGTGGCTCGCTGGCTGCGGCCCGCTTCAGATGACGCAAGGCCCGCGACCAGCGCCCTTCTGCCAGATCGAGAAAGCCCTGTTCGGAGGCCAAGCGCACGCGCCGCCGCCGATGCAAGCGCGACCAGGGATTGATCAGGCCGCCGGAAGTCGCCAGCAAACGCAGCAGCACGCGCACCAGGTAAACGGTCAACCACAACACCAGCAGCAAGGCGATAAAGGCCCACAGGCTGGATTCGTAGCGGAACCCCTGAAAAGCGATCAACACATAGCCCTTGTGTTCGGCCACCGGCAAGCCGAACAGCACCAGACTGACGGCGCCGGCGAGCACCAGCAGCAGGGCGAGCAGCAGATAGACGCGCTTCATAGGCGAGTCTCCTCCACATCCGCTGCCTCATCAGGCGCTTCTACTTCGAATTGCTCGCGTGCCGATTGCTTGCTCTGAATATAAGCCTGCACGGCATTCAAGGTCTGGCTCAGATCGGGGACCTCGACCTCGATCGGCCGCTCGATCAGTTCATCGATACGCGCCCGCAAGGCGCGGCTGTTCGGATTTTCCATGACGAAATGCGCATCCAGCACCTCGCGCGCCTGGCGCAATGCCTGGTGGTATACCGGGGTCTGGCCGTGCAAGGCGGCCCATTGCGCCTGTTCCAGGGCAAGGCTGAGGGCCAGGCGCACCTGGACCAGCGATTGCCCGGCGAGCAGCGGGCGGATATTACGATCGGCGCTGAAGTCGAGGCGGAAATATTCGGACAAGGTGTGCAACCACTGCTTCCACCAGACGCTTTCGTCCTGCGTGGCGGCCAATTCGCCGAGCACGCCGCCGTCCGCGACGAAAGTCGGCGCCTGGGCGTTCAGCTGCGCCACTTGCTCGCGCAGGGCGCCGAGCTGGAGAAACAGCCCGGTGCGATCGGGGTCCTGGGTCGCGCGCAGCGCCTCCAGGCTCTTGGCCAGTTGCTCGCGGGCGGCAAAGGCGGCGGGATCGTCCTGACTGCGGAGGATCTCATCGGCGCCCTGCACCAGGGCGGTGGCACTGTTGATATCCTGCAACGCGGACAGGCGCAGGCTGGCTAGGCGCAACAGGTGTTCGGCCTCGGCCAGGCGCCAATCCTGACGACTGGCGCCGAGCACGGTTTCCAGACGTTGATTGAGCAACTGTTGATCGCCCTGCAACTGAGCCAGCAGGCGACGGCGGTTTTCCAGTTCGTCCGCGCCGGGCAATTGCGCCAAGCGGCTACTCAATTGCTGATTGCTTTGCGCCAGCGTCTGCGCCTCGCCACGCACCTCTTGCAGTTGTTGCAACTGCTGTTGCTGACGCGCTTGCAACGCCTGCATTTGCCATAGCCCCCAACCTCCGGCGGCGACACCGGCCGCCCCCAGCAGCAGCGCGAAAAGCGCCAGACCGTTGCCGCGCGATGCGGGCTTGCCGGTAGGCTTCGGCGGGGTTGGCGGTGCGGCAGTGGCCGCGTTCTGTGCGGGTTGATCCTGTTCTTTCGCAGAGGTTGCTTCGCTCACGTATCCATCCTTCGCATCAGGGGTTGGGGGCGGCACGGCTGTGCAATGCCGCCAGCAACGCCGCGGCACTCGCACCGTGGCAGTCCACAACATTCTCGGCTCCCGCCTCGCGCGCCAGTTCGGCGACGCGCGGGCTGGGCACGAACAAGGGTAGTCGAGCCAGCGTCGGCCACTCGCTACCCGCCAATTGCAATAAATGGGTCAGCCCTTGCCCACTGCTGACCGCCAGGCCGTTCAAGCGTTCCGCGCGCACCCGCGCGGGCAGTGCCCCGGCGGGGTATGGCGGCAGCTGACGACGATACAGCTGCAGATAATCCACCTGTACGCCCTGAGCGCGCAAACGCTCGGCGAGCCATTCGCGACCACCCTCGCCGCGCAGAATCAGCACACGCGGGGTGAGCGCGGCCGCCAAGGTTTGTTGCAACGCAGGTAACGCCAACAAGGCCTCGCTGTCATCCGCCTCGGCAGGGTAATGCACGGTCAAGCCATAGGCGCCGAGGATCTCCGCGGTAGCGGCGCCGACACTGAACCAGGGTTGCCCGGCCAGGGGTTGCGGCCGATAGCGGCCGAGCAGTTCGAGGCCCTGGCGGGCAGCCGGCTTACTCACGGCGACCACCGCGCAGTAACGGTCCAGCTCGAGAAAGGTTGCGCGCTGCTCAGGGGTTTCCGCCAGAGGCTCGATCGCCAGCAAGGGCATGCTGGCGCTATAAATCCCCTGCTCGGCCAGAGTCGCGGCCAGCGCCCGGGACTCCTCGACCGGGCGCGTCAGCAACAAGCGCCACTCACTCACTCGGCGGCGCCTTCGCCATACACCGCCTGCAAGATGGCGCCGGCGCCTTGCGCCAGCAGCGCCTCGGCCACTTCGACACCGAGACGCTCGGCTTCGCTGGCCGGCGCGCGGCCTTGCGCACTCAGCAATAGCGCACCGTCCGGCTGACCGACCAGGCCGCGCAACCAGAGCTGCTCGCCCTCCAGCACCGCATAGCAGGCGATCGGCACCTGGCAGCCGCCATTCAGGCGCTTGTTCAAGGCGCGCTCGGCGCTCACCCGCGACGCGGTGTCGCGGTGGTGCAGCGGCGCCAGCAATCGATGAATTTCGCTGTCGCCGCTACGGCATTCGATGC
>CBIHQF010000409.1:0-4290 GCA_966211665.1 uncultured Pseudomonas sp.
GCGCTGGGCCTGCCGATAACCGCGGGTCCAGGGCACCAGTTCGATGCTCGCGGGCTGCCCGGTACGCTCGATCAGCATCTCGACCACGTCCACCGCCATCCCGCTGAGCCCACCCTTGTCGCTATAGCTCAGAGGGCGATATTCCTCGGTGTACAGGCGCAACGGCTCCGCGGCCAGGACTGTCCAACCGCAGGCGATACCGGCAACGACAGCAACGATTGTTCGCATCACACCCATTATTCGCCCCCATAACCGCAGTGGCCCGCTTCCTCGCCCATGGCAAAATACTCCGCCTCGCGCGTACCGGTTCCTTGGGGCACTGCGCCAGATGCATGGGCCGTGCAACTCGATTATGAGCGCCAGAAAGGCCGCCAATCCGTTCCCGCCAGGATTGGAAAATTGATATCACTTTAGCATCAAGGTACCGTCCGCGCTGCCAACAGGATCTCGCCCCGGGCGTTGTCCCGGCGAACAACCGCGGATTTCTCATATTTTTTCACACTCCAGGCGACGGCTGGACTGGTAGCCGGAAGCCAGGCAGGCGATGATCGGGTTTCCTTTCCGTGCTTTGAACGATATGACCGACACTACCCAGACTTCACCTGCCACTCATAAACCGCGTCCGCTGATCGATTTGCTGATCAGCATCCTGATTCCATCGTTGATCCTGATGAAACTCAGCGGCGAGGCCAAGCTCGGCGCCGATGGCGCGTTGATCCTGGCCTTGGCCTTCCCCCTGAGCTGGGGCGCATTCGAACTGATCCGCTACCGTAAGTTCAATTTCATCGCTCTACTCGGCCTGGTCAGCGTGCTGCTCACCGGCGGCATCGGCCTGCTGAAGCTGGATACCCAGTGGCTGGCGATCAAGGAAGCGCTGATTCCGGGGCTGATCGGCATCGCCGTGCTGGTGTCGACACGCACCCGCTACCCGTTGATCCGCACCATGCTGTTCAACAAGAACGTGCTCAACGTCGACAAGATTCATGAGCGTTTGGAACAAGGCGGCAACACCGCACAGTTCGAGGCGCGCCTGCTCAAGGCCACCTACTGGTTGAGCGGCACCTTCTTCTTTTCCTCGGCGATGAATTACGTCCTCGCCAAGTGGATCGTGGTCAGCCCGGCGGGCAGCGAAGCCTTCAACGCCGAGCTCGGGCAAATGAACCTGCTCAGCTACCCGATGATCGCGATCCCCTCGATGATCATGCTGATGGCGATCTTCTACTACCTGTGGCGCACCATCCATGGCCTGACCGGCTTGAAGCTGGAAGACGTGATGGCCCATGCCCAAGCGGAATAGCCATCCTAACTGCCGCCTAGCGTGCTGACGGCTTCCGCCTACCTCGGCCTGTTCTTCTCCGCGTTCGGCGCGGCGACCCTGCTACCGCTGCAATCGGAATCGGTGCTGGTGGCGCTGCTGCTCAGCGGCGCCTATCCGACCTGGGCCCTTCTAGCGCTCGCCAGCCTCGGCAACATCCTCGGCTCGCTGATCAACTGGCTGCTCGGCCGCTCCGTCGAACGCTTTCGCCACAAGCGCTGGTTTCCGGTCAGCGAACCGCGCTTGCAGCAGGCGCAACGCTGGTACGCCCGCAATGGGCGCTGGACGCTGCTGCTCAGCTGGCTGCCGATCGTCGGCGACCCGCTGACCCTGGTCGCCGGGGTGATGCGCGAACGCTTGTGGGTATTTCTGCTGATCGTCGGCCTGGCCAAGACCATGCGTTATTGCGTGCTCGCCGTTCTGACTCTGGGCTGGGGATCGTTCGTCGCGCCATAGCGCAATCGATGCAGCATTTGCTCGGTGCATCCCATAGAATGCGCGGCCGTTTTTCAGGAACAGCGCGTCGCATGACTTTCTCCACCCCCGCCCGCGCCTGCGGCATCGACTTCGGCACCTCCAACTCCACCGTCGGCTGGCTGCGCCCGGACGCCGAGACCTTGATCGAACTGGAAGACGGCAAGATCACCCTGCCCTCGGTGGTGTTCTTCAACCTCGAGGAACGCCGCCCGGTGTACGGCCGCCTGGCTCTGCAGGAATATCTGGAAGGTTACGAAGGCCGGCTGATGCGCTCGCTGAAAAGCCTGCTCGGCTCCAAGCTGCTGAAGAGCGAAACCACGGTGCTGGGCAGCGCCCTGCCATTCAAGGACCTGCTCGGCTTCTTTATCGGCGAGCTGAAAACCCGCGCCGAAGCCGTGGCCGGCAGACCTTTCGAGGAAGTGGTGCTGGGCCGCCCGGTGTTCTTCGTCGACGACGACCCCGCCGCAGACCAAGAGGCGCAGAACACCCTGGTCGCCGTGGCGCATAAGCTCGGTTTCAAGGAGGTGTCCTTCCAGTACGAGCCGATTGCCGCGGCCTTCGACTACGAGTCGGGGATCGAGCGCGAAGAGCTGGTGCTGATCGTCGATATCGGCGGCGGCACCTCGGACTTTTCCCTGGTACGCCTGTCGCCCGAGCGCCGCGCTGTGGCCGACCGGCATGCAGACATTCTCGCCACCGGCGGCGTGCATATCGGCGGTACCGACTTCGACAAGCAGCTCAGTTTGCAGGGCGTGATGCCGCTGTTCGGCTACGGCAGCCGGATGAAGAGCGACGCGCCGATGCCCACCAGCACCCACCTCAATCTGGCCACCTGGCACACAATCAACGCGGTCTATTCGGCGCAGTCGCAGCGGGCGCTGCAAAGCATGCGCTACGACATCGTCGACCCCACCGGCATCGACCGGTTATTCAAGCTGATCGAACGGCGCGACGGGCACTGGCTGGCGATGCAGGTGGAAGACAGCAAGATCGCCCTGACCGAGCAGGCCGCGCGGCCCATCGACCTGGGCCGGGTCGAACCCGGTCTGGTCGCCGAACTGACCCGCGACGTGTTCGAGGGCGCCATCACGCCGCTGCTCGAACGCGTGCGCGCCAGCGTCACCCAGTTGCTCGATGATGCCGGGGTGGGCGTCGCGCAGGTCGATACGCTGTTCTTCACCGGCGGCTCCAGCGGCATCCCGGCGCTGCGCCAGAGCGTCGCGGCGATGCTGCCCAACGCCCGCCATGTGGAAGGCAACACCTTCGGCAGCATCGGCAGCGGATTGGCCATCGAAGCGCAGAAGCGGTATGGCTGAGTAGCATCGTCCCGTAGCCCGGGTTGAGCAACGCGATACCCAGGGCACATTCCCCGGGTGTCGCTACGCTCGACCCAGGCTACGACTGCAACCGGCTCAACCGCCCATCAACGCGGCGCGACCGGCTTCTTCGGCGGTTTTTTGCCTTTGCCCTTGGCGGCATCCGAGCGTTCCTTGGCGGCCTGCTGGTTGCGTGCCTGGGCGGCGGCTTTGGCTTGTTCGCGCTTGTCCCAGGGGTTGCCGCCAGCGGCGCCGGTGTCGCGCGGCGGCAAGCCGGTGTGTTGGGTCAGCAGCGGCCGGCTCTTGCCGCCCGAATTGCGCGCGGCGGCGCCAGCGACTTTCTTGCTGCCGGCCGGCGTAGAGTTCTTGCGCCGCGCGCTCTGGTAGCTGTCGGTCGCCGGCTGGTGCAAGGGAATCAACTGGTGCTTGCCCGGCCCGATCAAGTCGCTGCGGCCCATGCGTTCCAGCGCCTCGCGCAGCATCGGCCAGCCCTTCGGGTCGTGATAACGCAGGAACGCCTTGTGCAGGCGGCGCTGCGCCTCGCTCTTGACGATAGTCACACCGTCGCTCTTGTAGGTGACCTTGCGCAGCGGGTTCTTGCCCGAGTGGTACATGGCCGTGGCGGTGGCCATCGGCGAGGGGTAGAAAGCCTGCACCTGGTCGGCGCGGAAGCCGTTGCTCTTGAGCCAGAGCGCGAGGTTCATCATGTCCTCGTCGGTGGTGCCGGGGTGCGCGGCGATGAAGTACGGGATCAGATACTGCTCTTTACCCGCCTCTTTCGAGTACTTCTCGAACATCCGCTTGAACTTGTCGTAGCTGCCGATGCCCGGCTTCATCATCTTGCTCAGCGGACCTTCCTCGGTATGCTCCGGGGCGATCTTCAGGTAGCCGCCGACATGGTGGGTGACCAGCTCCTTGACGTACTCCGGCGACTCGACGGCGAGGTCGTAGCGCAGGCCCGAGGCAATCAGGATCTTCTTCACCCCCGGCAACGCGCGGGCCGAGCGGTACAGCTGGATCAGCGCCGAATGGTCGGTATTGAGGTTCTCGCAGATACCGGGGAACACGCAGGACGGCTTGCGGCAGTGCTTCTCGATCTCCTCGCTCTTGCAGGCGATGCGGTACATGTTCGCGGTCGGCCCGCCGAGGTCGGAGATCACCCCGGTGAAGCCCGGCACCTTG
>CBIHQF010000410.1:0-4288 GCA_966211665.1 uncultured Pseudomonas sp.
ATTTTCGCCGGCTCGGTCTGCACGAACAGCCCGGCGGCCAGCTGCCAGAATGCGTCGGGCAGTTCGCCGGGTGCGCGCATCAGCTCGGTTTCGTGGCGCGGGATGAAGCCGGTGTCCAGCTCTGCCGCTGCGAAAGCCGGATGCCCGATTACGCGACGCAGAAAAGCAAGGTTGGTGCGCACGCCGCCAACGCAGGTCTCATCCAGCATCGCCAGCAAACGCAGGCGCGCTTCTTCACGGTTTTCCCCCCAGGCGATGAGTTTGCCGAGCATCGGGTCGTAGAACGGCGAAACGGTGTCTCCTTCTGTCACGCCGCTGTCGACCCGACGCCCAGGCCCTGCGGCCGATTCGCGGTAGAGGTCGAGCGTACCGGTGGCCGGCAGGAAGTCGTTGTCCGGATCTTCGGCATACAGCCGCACTTCGATGGCGTGGCCCGTGAGCGGTACCTGATCCTGGGTGATTGGCAGCGGTTCGCCACGGGCAACGCGGATCTGCCAGGCCACCAGGTCGAGTCCGGTGATGGCCTCGGTGACCGGGTGCTCGACCTGCAGACGGGTGTTCATTTCCATGAAGAAGAACTCGCCACGGGCATCGAGCAGGAACTCGACCGTTCCGGCGCCGACGTAGCCGATGGCCTGCGCAGCCTTCACTGCGGCTTCGCCCATGGCGCGGCGCAACTCGGGGGTGAGCCCCGGCGCGGGCGCTTCCTCGACCACTTTCTGGTGCCGGCGCTGGATCGAACAGTCACGCTCGTTGAGATACAGGCAGTTGCCGTGCTGGTCAGCGAACACCTGAATCTCCACATGACGCGGCTTGAGTACGTATTTCTCGACCAGCATGCGCGAATCGCCGAACGACGACTGCGCCTCGCGCTGGGCGGACGCCAGCGCCTCGGCCAGGTCCGCCTCGCGCTCGACCACCTTCATGCCCTTGCCGCCACCACCGGCGGTAGCCTTGAGCAGCACCGGGTAGCCGATCTTTTCCGCGGCGGCTCGGAAGGTTTCCACGTCCTGCGCCTCGCCGTGGTAGCCCGGCACCAGCGGCACGCCGGCTTCTTCCATCAGCGCCTTGGCGGCGGACTTGCTGCCCATGGCGTCGATGGCGGAGGCGGGTGGGCCGAGGAAGATCAGCCCGGCCTGTTCGATGGCGCGGGCGAATTCGGCGTTCTCCGAGAGAAAACCGTAGCCCGGGTGGATCGCTTGGGCGCCGCTGGCCTTGGCGGCATCGATCAGCTTGTCGATGCGCAGGTAGCTGTCGGCCGGCTTGGCGCCGCCGAGGTCGATGCAGATATCGGCTTCGCGGGCGTGGCGCGCGCTGGCGTCGATGGCGCTGTGCACGGCAACGGTGGTCAGGCCCATGGCCTTGGCGGTGCGCATTACGCGGCAGGCGATCTCGCCGCGGTTGGCCACCAGCAGGGTATCAATATGGCGATTCATCACTTCTTCTCCTGCCAGGCGGGCGTGCGTTTTTCCAGGAAGGCGCTCAGGCCTTCCTGACCTTCCGGGCTGGTTCGTACGCTAGCGATGACACCTTCGGTATAGGTACGCAACGAGGGTTTGAGCGCGCCACTGCCGACCTGATGAAGCAGGCCCTTTGTGGCTCGCATGGCCTGTGGACTGTTAAGCAGCAAGTTGCCAAGCAACTTCTCTACCTTTTCATCGAGCTGCTCGCTCGAACAGCTTTCTGCAAAGAGCCCCAGCTCGCGGGCACATTCACCGCTGAAGCGCTCGGCAGTGAGGGCGTAGCGTCGTGTGGCGCGTTCGCCAATCGCCTGGACGACGAAGGGGCTGATCACGGCTGGTGCCAGTCCAATGCGCACCTCTGACAGCGCCAATTGGGCATCAGCCGTTCCGATGGCCATGTCGCAGCAGGCAATGAGACCAACCGCGCCACCAAAAGCCGCACCCTGAACAACGGCCAGTGTGGGTATTTTCAGGTGGTAGAGCTTGTGCATCAGCTCGCCCAACTCATGGGCGTCGCGCATGTTGGCGTTGTAATCGAGGCGAGCGGAATCTTGCATCCACGCCAGATCCGCACCCGCTGAGAAATGCTTGCCGCGACCGCGCAGCACCAGGAAACGCAGCGACTTATCGCGCTGCACTTCATTGAGCACGAGGATCAGTTCACGGATCATCTCGGCATTGAAGGCATTGTTCTTTTCCGGGCGGTTGAGCCATAGCGTGGCGAAACCTTTGTCACTGTATTTGAGTTCGATAGTTTGAAAGCTGGACGTGCTCATATTTGATCTCTATAGGCGAAGGCCTACGGCCCTTGGCTGAACGCTGGACGTCGAGCCTCCAGCCTCCAGCGCCGTTATCGGCTTTCTTCACATCCGGAACACGCCAAAGTGGGTTGGCTCAACGGGCGCATTAAGGGAGGCCGATAGCGCAAGGCCCAACACATCACGGGTTTGCGCGGGATCGATCACGCCGTCATCCCACAACCGGGCACTGGAGTAGTAAGGATGGCCCTGATGCTCGTACTGCTCGAGAATCGGCTGCTTGAGCTGGGCTTCCTCTTCGGCAGAAAACGTTTGCCCGCTGCGTTCGGCCTGTTCGCGTTTGACCTGCGCCAGCACACCGGCCGCCTGTTGCGCGCCCATTACGCCAATCCGCGCGTTGGGCCACATCCAGAGGAAACGTGGGTCATAGGCACGACCGCACATGCCATAGTTACCGGCTCCAAAACTGCCGCCGATGATGACGGTGAACTTCGGTACCTTGGCGCAGGCCACTGCGGTCACCAGCTTGGCGCCGTGCTTGGCGATACCGCCGGCCTCGTATTTCTGCCCGACCATGAAGCCGGTGATGTTCTGCAGGAACAGCAGCGGGATGCCGCGCTGACAGGCCAGCTCAATGAAGTGCGCGCCTTTCTGGGCTGACTCAGCGAACAGGATGCCGTTGTTGGCAAGGATTGCGATCGGGTAGCCCTGGATATGTGCGAAGCCGCAGACCAGCGTGCTGCCGTACAGCGCTTTGAATTCATCGAACACCGAACCGTCGACGAGGCGGGCGATCACCTCGTGCACGTCGAAGGGCTGCTTAGCGTCGGCCGGAATGACGCCGTACAACTCGTCGGCATCGAACAACGGTGCAATCGGTGCGCGACTGTTCATATCACCAAGCTTGCGCCAGTTGAGATTGGCGATGCTGCGGCGAGCCAGCGAAAGCGCGTGTTCATCGTTCTCGGCGTAGTGATCGGCGACGCCGGAGGTCTTGCAATGCACGTCGGCGCCGCCCAGGTCTTCGGCCGTCACCACTTCACCGGTAGCGGCTTTTACCAGCGGCGGGCCGGCGAGAAAGATGGTCGCCTGATTGCGCACCATGATGGCTTCATCCGCCATCGCTGGCACATAGGCGCCACCGGCGGTACAGGAGCCCATCACCACGGCGACCTGCGGAATGCCGATAGCGCTCATGTTGGCTTGGTTGAAGAAGATGCGGCCGAAGTGTTCGCGATCAGGAAACACCTCGTCCTGACGCGGCAGGTTGGCGCCGCCGGAATCCACCAGGTAAATGCATGGCAAGCGGTTCTGCTGCGCGATGGTCTGCGCGCGCAGGTGCTTTTTCACTGTTAGTGGATAGTAGCTGCCGCCTTTTACCGTGGCGTCGTTGGCAATGATCATGCACTCGACGCCTTCGACCCGGCCGATGCCAGCCACCAAACCGGCGGCTGGCACCTCTTCGCCATAAACCTCGTGGGCGGCCAGCTGGCCGACTTCGAGAAATGGCGAGCCAGGGTCGAGCAAGCGATTGATGCGTTCGCGGGGCAGCAATTTGCCGCGCGAGGTGTGGCGCAGCTGCGCCTTCTCGCCACCGCCTTCATGGACGCGACCGAGCAGGGCGCGCAGGTCATTGACCTGGACGAGCATCGCCTCGCGGTTCGCGGCGAACTCAGGCGAGCGGGTATTGATCTGGGTATTCAGGATAGCCATGAAAAGCCCTCGAAAAAAGCGCTGAAGGCTGGAGGCTGAACGAGGAGCACGGCTGCTCTTGCGTCCAGCCTCCAGCTTCTAGCCTCTAGCGATTTTTTATTTCGTTTCGTTGAACAGCTCGCGCCCGATCAACATCCGGCGGACTTCGCTGGTGCCGGCGCCAATTTCGTAGAGCTTGGCGTCGCGCCACAGGCGACCGACCGGGAATTCGTTGATGTAGCCGTTACCGCCCAGGATCTGGATCGCTTCACCGGCAAGCCAGGTCGCCTTTTCCGCGGCGTAGAGGATGACGCCGGCGCAGTCCTTGCGAACCTGACGGACATGACCACTGCCCTGCGCGTCGAGGTGCTTGCC
>CBIHQF010000411.1:0-4269 GCA_966211665.1 uncultured Pseudomonas sp.
TCTGCTATGCTGCCTCACCGCAGTCAATTCAACCGTTTTCAACGCGGCATAGGTAGGCACCATGCAACTCATCGACATCGGCGTCAATCTGACCCACCCAAGCTTCGCCGAACAGCGTGAGGCACTGCTCACTCGCGCCTATGCCGCTGGTGTCTGCCAAATGCTCCTGACCGGCACCAGCCTCGAAGAGAGCGCACACGCCTTGGACCTGTGCCGGCAACTGGATGCCAGCGGCCGGCGGCTATTCAGCACCGCCGGCGTTCACCCGCATGACGCCAGTCGCTGGAACTCGGCCAGCATCAACGAACTCAAGGCGCTGCTGAAACAGCCGGAGGTGCGGGCCGTTGGCGAGTGCGGGCTGGATTTCAATCGCGATTTCTCCCCTCGCCCCGTCCAGGAAAAAGCCCTGGAAGAGCAATTGGCCCTGGCCGTCGAGTTGCAGATGCCGGTGTTCCTCCACGAGCGCGATGCCGATCAACGCCTGCTGGCGATCCTACGCGACTATCGCGACCGCCTGCCCGCTGCCGTGGTGCATTGTTTTACCGGGGAAAAGCGTGCGCTGTTCGCCTACCTCGATATGGATCTGCACATCGGTATCACCGGCTGGATCTGCGACGAACGCCGCGGCAGCCACTTGCACCCCTTGGTGCAGGAAATCCCAGAGGGCCGGCTGATGCTCGAAAGCGACTCGCCTTTTCTGCTGCCGCGCAGCCTGCGTCCGAAACCCAGGAACGGCCGCAACGAGCCGGCCTTTCTGACCGAGGTATTGCGCGAGGTGGCGCGGCACCGCGGCGAGAGCCCGGCGCGACTGGCGGCCCACAGCAGCGCCTGTGCCCGACGGTTCTTCGCCCTGCCGACGCTCGACGAAAGCGAAAGGCAAACGAGCCAGGCCGCCGATTAAAGTCCGGCATGCCACAGCCGTTAAATAACTCAGTTGACCGGGATCAACGGCAGCCAAGGCCGAACACACGATACTGGCACCCTGCCACACACCTAACCGACATCTGAAGAAGACACTATGGGCTCCTGGATTCGCGACCTCTCTCTGAAGTACAAATTTTGGGCGGTGAATGCCGTGGCGTTCGGCACCACGCTGCTGCTGGTGCTCTACGCCCTGGATGTCGAGCGCGAGGCGCGTATGCATGCCGCGCAACAGCTCGCCCAGGCCCAGGCGCAGTTGCTGGATGCCTGGCCCGAAGGGCAGAACCCACCGACCGCTAACCATCTTCTACGTTTCGCCGAGGGCCAAAGCCCACGCCTGGCGAACGATCAGGGCGGTGCGCTGAGCCGTGCCAGCGGCTGGGTGGCATTCGAGACAGACGCATTGTCCGCCGATGAAAGCTTGATCGGTGCCCAGGTCATCGACCTCGGCCAGGGTCAGCGCCTGGCCGTACTGGCCCATGCGCCGAGCTTGTTGCAAGTCTTCGGCGAGCGCGCGCTGAGTTATGCGCTGGTGGTCGCCCTGTTGATGTTGATTCTCCTCGCGGCGTCCCAGCTGCTGATCCGCTTCCTCCTCAGCCACCTCAACACCCTCAAGGATGTGATGCTGCAAGTGGAGAAAAGCGGCGACCTGGCCGCCCGCGTACCGCTCGACTGCCGCGACGAAGTCGGCCAGATGGCCAGCGCCTTCAACGCCATGCAGGCCGGCTACCAGCGCGTGGTCGGGGTGGTCGCGCAGACCGCTGCCCGTCTGGACGAGGGCGCCGAACGTCTGGCGGCGAGCATGGGCGAGGTACGTCGCGGCATGCTCGATCAGCAGAGCGAAACCGAACAGGCCGCCACCGCGATCAACGAAATGACCAGCACGGTGCAGCATATCGCCCAGCATGCGGCCGATACCCGCGACCAATCGAAGACCGCCGAACAGCTCGCCGGCAACGGCCAGCAGATGGTCGACCGCGTCACCCAATCGATCACCGGCTTGTCCAGCGGTGTGCAACAGACCGCGAAGATGATCGAGCGCCTGGCCGCCGACAGCCAGAAGATCAGCGGCGTGGTCAGCGAGATCCACGGCATCGCCGAACAGACCAACCTGCTAGCGCTCAACGCCGCCATCGAAGCGGCGCGCGCCGGCGAAATGGGCCGCGGCTTCGCCGTGGTGGCCGATGAAGTGCGCAATCTGGCTAAACGCGTGCAGGACTCCACCGACGAAATCACCAAAATGATCGGCACGCTGCAAAGCGGCACCCACGACGCCGTGGAGTTCATGCAGGAGAGCTCGCTGAAAGCCGACGATTGCGTGCAGCAAGCCGACGAAGCCGGCCAGGCGTTGAGCGCGATCACCGCGTCGGTGGCGCATATGCGCGAGAGCAATACGCAGATCGCGGTCGCGGTCGAACAGCAGAGCCAGGTCGCAGAGGAGATGAACCGCTCGGTGGTGAAGATTCACGACGTCACCGAAGGCACGGTCAAGCAAACCAGCGCATCGGCCGCCACCAGCAGCGAGCTGGCGGCATTGGCCGGCGAACTGAACAAAGCGATACGGATGCTCAAGCTTTAAGCTACAAACTACAAACTACAAACTACAAACTACAAACCGCGAGCGTCGGATGGATCATGTTTTCCGTCCAGCGTCGCGATTTGTACCCCTCTCCCGGTTCTTCGCGGAATTTCGGGGAAGTGCTGATTGATACCGGACTGGCAAGTTTGTGTGCGTATCGACCAATGACTTGGCATGGCCCATTAACGTGTGCGCTGAACGTTTGGGTTGCGCCCCTCACGGGCACCACACCTTGACTCGCCCGTGAGGGGCGAAACCAGAGCGCTAGTTCGACACGCTAATGAATCTGTTGCAGAAGCAGAGAGCGCCGTGATCAGAAACACAAACTTGCCAGTCCGGTATCAAGCCCACCCTCCCCACAAAAATGCGAAGAACACTTTATCTAGCCGAAGACGCTGACCGTCTGCCGACTGATCGCCAGCAGCTCGCCCTGGGGCGACCAGAGCGCGGCGGCGATATGCCCATAGCCGTCGCGCGCGTGTTCGATCTGCGCCTTGTAGAGGCACCAATCGAGCGTATTCAGCTCGCTCACCGGCTGCACGAATTCGATGGTCCAGGTCAGCGAACTGCCCGGCGCCGGCGTACTCAGGTGCGGCAACACCGCCGGCGGCCAGGCATCGACCAGGGCGAGCAGATGCGCTTCGTCGACCGGGCGCGCTTCGGACTCGTCGCGCAGGCGCACCCAACCGCCCATCTCCCGTGATTTATTGCCGCTGAACGGCATGCCGCCAATCGCCCAGCGCATCGCCAGAAAGCGGGTGAACTCCGGGGTGACATTGGCGATATAGGGCAACTCCTGGCACTGTTCGACCGCGGCGATCTGCGGCGCCGGCTCGGCAGCGACCTGGATCGCCGATTCACGCGCCGCGCCGAAGCTGCCCTGCACCAAGGTGACCACCTGACCATTCTGCACGGCCCGGCCCAGCACCTGGCTGACCGCTTTACCTTCACGTAGCACTTCGACTTCGAAGCGCAGCGGCACATCCGGCTCGGCCGGGCCGACAAAGGTGATCGCCAAGGAGCGCGGTGGACGCCCCGCTGGTACCCGAGCGCGCATGGTCTGATACACCAGCGCCGCCATCAAGCCGCCGAAACTGGCCCGGCCCTGCGCCCAGACGCCGGGAATCACCACGGCTTGAGGATCGCGCTCAACCGCCTGGAGCAACTCGGTAAAGGTCATAACCGCCTCGAAAATAGGATACGCAGGGGGATCTTAGGGGATAGCCAGCGCCCAGCGTTATAGCGCATTGCACGCCATTTCGGCCAAATTTACCGAAAAACGGCGAATAAGCCCTAAGCTCGCACCGCAAATTGCCGGCGCAACGCCAACAACGCGCAATCGACCTGCTGTTCGGCGGCCTGCAAGGCGCGCTGCCAACTTTGCATGCAGGGTGTTAAATCGCCTTCATGTTCAGCGCGCAGCAACCATTGCAAATGATCGTGCCAATCACCCAGGGCGCTTTGCGCCTGTTTCAGTTGGGCATGCTCGTGCGACGACAGATCAGCCAATGCCGGATAGACCTCGGCACCGTAACGCAGCCGTTTGACCAGCAGGCGCAAACGGTGACGATCGTAGCCGGGATCGGCCAAGGCGCCGCTCAAGCGGCGTTGGTATTTCGCCAGGCGCTTGCCGATTCGCTTGCCGAGGCCGCGCAATTCGCCACTGGCTTTGGCTTGATGCCAGCCCGCGGGGAAATCGTCCAAGGCGGCGAACAGCGCCTGCAACTGTGGGCCACTCAAGAGCGCCGCGTAACCGGGTTGTAGCTGTA
>CBIHQF010000412.1:0-4269 GCA_966211665.1 uncultured Pseudomonas sp.
AAGAGGACGGCGCCGAGGGCGGCGCCTACCAGTTGCAAGGTGCTTCGCTTGAACATGATGACTCTTGTCGAAAGGCTGAAATAACTGGCTGACGCGTGCTTGGATAAACGACATGAATTAGGCTAGGGGAACCGCCTGAGCATCGGTGTCGCGACGGCTCTTGTATTCCAGGTTGCCATCGGCCAGGCCGCGGTCGCTGACGACGATGCGATGCGGGATGCCGATCAGTTCCATGTCAGCGAATTTGATGCCCGGACTGGTCTTTTTGTCACGGTCGTCGAGCAACACTTCGAAGCCTGCCGCGGTCAGTTGCGCATACAGGTTATCGGTGGCTTCGCGCACCGCCTCGGTTTCGTAGCGCAGCGGTACCAGGGCGATATGGAAGGGCGCCAAGGCGTCGCTCCAGAGGATGCCGCGTTCGTCGTTGTTCTGCTCGATGGCCGCGGCCACCACACGGGAAACGCCGATGCCGTAGCAGCCCATGGTCAGGGTCACCGGTTTGCCGGCTTCACCCAGCACCTGGCAATTCAAGGCTTCGCTGTATTTGGTGCCGAGTTGGAAGATATGCCCGACCTCGATGCCGCGCTTGATCTCCAGAGTGCCCTGGCCATCCGGGCTGGGGTCGCCGGCGACGACGTTGCGCAGGTCGGCGACTTCGGGCAGCGGCAGATCGCGCTCCCAGTTGACGCCCAGGTAGTGCTTGTCGTCGATATTGGCGCCGATGGCGAAATCGCTCATCAGGGCCACCGAGCGATCGACGATGCACGGCAGCGGCAGGTTCAGCGGGCCGAGGGAGCCGGCACCGGCACCGATGGCGGCGCGCAGTTCGGCTTCCGAGGCGAACGTCAGCGGACTGGCGACCTGAGCCAGATTGGCGGCCTTGATCTCGTTCAGTTCGTGGTCGCCGCGGATGATCAGGGCGATCAGCGTGCCTGCTTCGGCACCATGCACGACCAGGGTCTTGATGGTTTTCTCGATGGGCAGGTCGAAGCCTTCCACCAAATCGGCGATGGTTTTGGTGTTAGGCGTATCGACCAGGCGCAGTGCCTCGGTGGCGGCGCCGCGCTCTTTTTCCCGCGGAATGGCTTCGGCCTTCTCGATATTGGCGGCGTAGTCGGAGCTGTCGCTGAAGGCGATATCGTCTTCGCCGGACTCGGCGAGTACATGGAACTCATGGGAGCCGGTGCCGCCGATCGAGCCTGTGTCGGCCTGCACCGGGCGGAAATTCAACCCCAGGCGGGTAAAGACGTTGCAGTAGGCCTGGTGCATGCGGTCGTAGGTTTCCTGCAGCGAGGCCTGGTCGATATGGAAGGAGTAGGCATCCTTCATGATGAACTCGCGGCCACGCATCAAGCCGAAGCGTGGGCGGATCTCGTCACGGAACTTGGTCTGAATCTGGTACATGTTGATCGGCAGCTGCTTGTAGCTGTTCAGCTCGTTGCGCGCCAGATCGGTGATCACTTCCTCGTGGGTAGGGCCGGCGCAGAAGTCGCGGCCGTGGCGATCCTTCATGCGCAGCAACTCGGGGCCGTATTGCTCCCAGCGCCCGGACTCCTGCCACAGCTCGGCCGGCTGAATCCCCGGCATCAGCACATCGAGGGCGCCGGCGGCATTCATTTCCTCGCGCACCACCTTTTCCACCTTGCGCAACACGCGCAGGCCCATGGGCAGCCAGGTGTAGAGGCCGGAAGCGAGTTTGCGGATCATCCCGGCGCGCAGCATCAGCTGGTGGCTGATCACTACGGCATCGGAAGGGGTTTCTTTAAGGGTGGCGAGCAGGAACTGACTGGTACGCATGTTTGGCCGTTTTGTCGGTTGCGAAGGCTTTCGATTGGCCGGCATTGTACGGTGCCTGTACAGATGCGTACAGGTTGCCGGGCAATGGCAGCGAGAACGAACCAGAGGAGAGTGCGGTGTCGGGACTGACGGCGGAACAAGTACAGGCGCTGATACGCGCCGGATTACCCATGGCCGAGGATATCGAGCTGTGCGTCGACAGGTTGGACGCCGATGGCGTGCTGGCGCGGGTGCCGTTTCATAGCAAGCTGATACGGCCGGGCGGCACCTTGTCGGGGCCGACCATCATGGCGTTGGCCGATGCGGCCATGTATGCCGTGGTGCTGGGCCGCCTGGGGCGGGTGGAAATGGCGGTGACCTCGAACCTGAATATCAATTTTCTGGTCAAGCCCAAGCCGGTGGACCTGCTGGCCGAAGCACAAATATTGCGCCTGAGCCGACGCCAGGCGGTCTGTGAGGTGTCGCTGTATTCGGCGGGAAATGCGGAGGAGCTGGTTGCTCATGTGACGGGGACCTACGCCTTGCCGCTGTAACTGCAAAACACTCGCCCACAAAAAAGCCCGACCGAAGCCGGGCTTTTTCTATGCAGCTATACAGCTAACTGAATGGCCTGAATTACAGGACGCTCAGCGGGTACTCGACGATCAGGCGGAAATCGTTGACATCGCCCGATACTTCCGACTCTGCGCGATAGATAGCGTTGCGGATGCGGAAAGACAAATCTTTTGCCGCACCTTCCTGGATCACGTACTTGGCTTCGATGTCCAGTTCGTGCTCTTTACCATCGTTGTTGGCAGCGCCGGTATCAATGTTGTCACCAGTGGTGTAACGAGTCATAAAGCTCAAACCCGGTACACCGTAGGTGGCCATGTTGACGTCGTAACGAGCCTGCCAGGAACGCTCATCCTTGCCGTTGAAGTCGGAGAATTGAACGGAGTTGTTCAGCCAAATGGTACCGCCGCCGTCAATGTCGCCATAGCGGTAGCCGGTATCACCGCTGGAGCGCTGGTGCCCCAGAGTGAATTTGTGGGCGCCGATGGAGTAGGCTGCTGCCAGGCTCCAGATTCGGTTATCCATTTCGCCCAGCAGTTCTTTGCCTTCGCCGGAGGTTTTATAACCATTGAAGTCGAAGTTCAGTGCTTGTTCGTCTGCCAGAGGCAGGTTGTAATTCAAGTTAACGTAGGTCTTCTTGAAGAAATCATCGGCGTCAGAATGATGCAGGGCACCGCTGAAGTTTTCGGTGAACGCATAGTTGGCGCCAACGATGTTGATTTCTGGCAGGCGGAAGGTGTCACGATCAGTGCTGGTTTGGCTGCTGATAGCTGTGAAACGACCGGCGCTTAGCTCTAAACCCTCGAATTCATTGCTGGTCAGCAGGGTGCCGGTAGCAACTTCAGGCAGGATGCGGCTGTCGTCGGTGCTGAATACCGGGCTACCAGTCATCATGTTGCCATGTTTCAGGACGGTATCGGAGATACGGAACTTGATGGCGCCGCCAACTTCAGTCTGGGTGTCTTCTGGGCGGTCACTGGTATCGTTTTCAAAGAGCCCGTTGCCTTCACGGCCTCGACCAGTATCAATCTTGATGCTGGACAGGCTGTGGGCATCGAAACCAACACCTACTGTGCCTACAGTGAAGCCGGATTCGAACAGAAGGCGAATGCCCAGACCTGTTTCTTCACGATAGCCTTTTTTATACCGATCAACGTCGTTGTCAGTTTCGCCGTCGCCATCGGAGTCAACGAGCGGATCCAGATCGACGCCGTTGTTACCACCGCCATTGCGGAAATCACGGTTCATGTACAACGCGCGATTGAAGATATTGAAGCTGCTGTCTTCAACAAAGCCCTTGGATTCGGACTGGCTCGAGGCGAATGCCATTTGGCTGGTGCCTGCTGCTACTGCGAGGGCGATAACGCTCCACTTCATCACTTGCATCGTGATTGCTCCTTGGTTTAGAAGAGTTGCGCCGGCCATTGTTTTGTTGTATGGACGGCTCTTTCTTTTTGTGTCGGCGGTAACTTATAGCACGCAGCCTTTATTGGCGATAGTTGCAATCTATTCATTACGAATTCTTTCTCACCATGTCGCAAAGAATGAAAAAGAATGTCGCAATTTCGTAGGTTTCACTTGCGGCCGTTAACGCCAACGGATTTTCGCTACGGGAATCCGGTCTTACTGGCCTGACTGCGCGGCATGCAGGCCAGCCCTTAGTCTAGAGCAAAATTCGTGCTCAAATTGCTTTGTGGTGTTTATCTGCTGATTCTCGCTTACCCAGGCTGTTCTACCTCGGGCGTTTTATCCGGGGCGTGTGCGTACTTCAAGCCCCCGGTTAACAATTTGCTAGCAACTTCGCAGGCATTTGAACAAGCGATTGATAGGGCGTTATGAGGGCGGGTTTTGTGCGGTAAGGGCGGGCGGGTATGTAACCTGTGTATCGCCGCTATTACGGTAAGAAACAAAATGGTGCAT